>DATMOZ010000224.1:0-4418 GCA_035567995.1 Acidobacteriaceae bacterium | reverse complement strand
CTGCAACCGCATCTGCATCGTATGACCGAACTCTTCAGCGAAGCCAGGCAGCGGCACAAGTTGTACGTCGCCGAGTTTGGCGAAGACATGCCGGAGGTTCGCGACTGGAAGTGGACTCTCTAAACCACGATGAAAAACGTATTGGCATTGAATTGCGGATCGTCGTCGCTGAAGTTCGGCGTCTACGCATGCGATGCTGTGAACTGCAGACTGGTGCTCGAAGGCGAAGCAGAAGAAGTCGGCAGCAAGGAGGGCACCTTCTGGGTCAAAGACGGCGTGGGCACAAAGCTCTCCGACAAAAAACTACGGTTGGAAAATCTCGGCGAGGCGGCGAAGCATGCTTTTGACGTCGTGGCGCAACGAAAGCTGTATATCGACATCGTCGGCCACCGCGTTGTACACGGCGGGCCGCAGGTGCTCGAACACACGCTGCTCACGCCTCAGATTTTCAAGCAGCTTACCCAAGCGGAAGATTTCGCTCCACTGCACGTTCCGCCGGCGCTCGAAGTGATGAAGGCAGCGCAAGCAAGTTTCGGTGACGTGCCGCAGGTGGCGTGTCTCGACACTGCGTTTCATCGCGATCTTCCGCTTGTGAGCCGCTGCTTCCCTCTTCCCAAGGAGTACTTCGATGAAGGCGTGCGGCGGTACGGCGCGCACGGCCTCTCACTCGAATCCATCCTGGAACAACTTGGAGACGGAATTCCGCCGCGTCTCGTAATCGCACACCTCGGAAATGGCGCAAGCATCACGGCTGTTCATAAAGGCAAATCGATCGACACTACGATGGGCCTGACGCCGACCGGCGGAGTAATGATGGGGACGCGCACCGGCGACATTGACCCGGGAGTGCTGCTGTACCTGCGGCGTAAGGAGGCACTCGCGGCGGATGCACTCGAACAACTCGTCGATCGCAAATCGGGTTTGCTGGGCGTCTCAGGCGTGACTCGCGACATGCGTGAGCTGCGTCAACTCAGCCGCACAAACGACGACGCCCGTCTCGCAGTGGATATGTTCTGCTATCAGGTCGCCAAAGCGATCGCGGCCATGGCCGTCGCGCTCTACGGCATCGACATGATCGTATTTACTGGCGGCATCGGCGAGCACGATGCTGCGACGCGTGCCGAAGTATGTGCACGTCTCCGCTTTGCAAATGTCTTATTAGATGAGAAGAAGAATGCAGCTGCATCCAGTGAGGTGCAATCGGATGGTAGTGTCTGCGTGATTCGCGTGATGCCCTCGCAAGAGGATGTGCGGATTGCTCAAATCGCTGCGCGCATCGTGCAGTAAATCGGCTACTAGATCTCCGTCGCCAGTTTGAGCTTAGGACGGCAATCGGTTTTCACCGTGAGCGCACCGCTCTTATACGAAATAATTCCCAGCGGCGCGTAATGGTGTTCAACGCCGCGAGGCGGCATTGCTTTTGGTTCGCCGTCCGACTGCGGCCACACAACGTCACCTGTAGCCGTCCGCGCCGGAATCAGCCAGTAGTCACCGGTGCGATAGTGGTTCTCTCTAAGAGGTCTTACATAAAGACCATCGCAGCTTCCCTGCCACATGCCCGCTGCCCTGAATCCGGAAGGAAAGATCCGCCCAGCTGTTCTCTGCGTCGGGCGCTTTAACGATAGAGACGTCTTTATCCAAGGATTGCACCTCAACGCAAACTCCGGGCAACTCTCCATTCAGAGAACCGGAAACGCTTGGGTCGGTACTCACTCTTCCTTGACTGATCATGACGGTCACGGGTTTGTTAATGATGCCTTCCCAGCGAATGATCGTCACTTCAGGATGCCTCTGTATGAGTTGCTGCAACGCCGCCAGTTGACTCGCGTTGCCCGCTGCGTCCCGATTCAGCTGAGTGGCAATCTGCAGTTGCTCCTGCGCTTGTTTTTCACTCTGCATTTTCTGGCCGAGATTCGACTGGGCCAGGTTCGCGTCATGCTGCGCCTTCGCCAACTGCGCGGTAACGTCTGCCAACTCCGCGTTCGCGTCGTTTACTTCCTGATCTTTCTTACTTGCCTGGTGGGTAAGCTCGTCGGCGTTCTTCCGCGATGCGTCGAGCTGCGCTTGTAGCTGCTGTATCTGGGCTTTATCGCTGGCTAGTTCCGCTGCAGTCGTTTGGTCACGGGATTGGTCTGGTGTGCTCACCCCACGTTCACCATACTTCAAACCGCCGAAGGCGATAATTGCAGCCAATGCCACGCAAGCTGCTATCAGCGCGATGCGCTGCGCCGAAGAGCCGCGGCCAGGCTTCCTTCGCGATTTTGCCAACTCACTCTGGAGCTTCGTTTTCTCCCGCTCCACGGAATTCAGTTGTTTTCTAAGGTCTTCAACCTGCGCTTCCGAAGCCCCAGTTTCCGCAAGCGGTATCGCTTTGATCGCCGCATCTGTCGCCTTATTTGCTGCAGCAAGGTCCAGTCGTAACTTCTGCACTTCTTGCTGACTTGCTGCCAGACGTGCGGCAAACTGGGTCTTCTCCTGCTTCTCCCCATCCAGCTGTTGCTGCAGGTCCTTCAGTTGCTGTGTGGTATCAGGTAGATTCTCGAGTTTCTCGAGCGGTGATTGGGTAGGCGCAATAACAGGCAGTCGACTTCCACACTGTAAGCAGTACCGCCTGCTGTCGGCGGTCTCACGGCTGCAGACCGGGCAAGTGATCATGACGATCAGCACCTACGATGAACACGCAATCAAATCCAGGCGTCGAGGCGGACTCCGGAAGTTCAAGGAACAACGGTTCCGCGCCACCCATTTGCATGAACCTGACGCGCGGCTGGTGCCGCTCCATCCATTCCAGGACGCGGCGGCCAGCTACGAAATTCGAAATCGACAAAATACCCGGCGATTTCCGACACGGCTCTAAAGTGCTGGATCGTAGCCTCTTGTTTAGACGACCCCGCTGAATCGCCTCGGCCGCGATTCGCCGTTGTCTTGCGGGAACCGCGCCAAACTTAACACCAGTCATAGCACTAGTCAAGGCAGATTAGGCATCTTATTGCCGATCTGGCTAGAATTGCGACGCGCCGCAGTTCCGGCCTCGCGGACCGTCAGCGGAAGAAAATTTATGTTTGAAGGCTCTCTTTCCACCGCCATCCAAAGAGATAACCAATCGACGCGATCGAGGAGGAGCTATGAAAGAGAGCGAAGCGGCACGTAGACAGCGCATCATAGAGCCAATAGACGAAGACTTGACGCCGGTTGAGTACATTGCGCTTTACGCTACAGAGCGCATGAGGCGCGAAGACGCCGAGGCGGCGCTAGCCGCGGCAAAGAAGCGCATCGCTGAGCTGGAAGCGAAACTAAAAGAGTTGGAAGCCCAAAGAGAAAAGTCGAAGAGCTAAAATCCTCTATCTGGTCACAGCGTTTTTGATCTTTCCTGATGGAGATGCGTGAACTCTGGGGACACTTCATACCCAAACAAAAGAGTGGGGCGGCTAGCCGCCCCACTCGTCATATCCGTTGCCGCTGGCAGCTACGGCAAGTAATAGCGGAACGAGGTGAAGAACATGTTGTCAATGCCTTTGGGTGCTCCCCCGATACCAGACCAGATGTAGCGCTCAAGATATGAATACTGGATACCCTGACGGAGCCGGCCCTTTGGCCCCTTGTAAAAGTCATACCAGTAGCCAAGCGTAAATTCCTGAATATCCTTGTTGTCTGCCGCGCAGTTGGATTGCACACCAGGAGTGAAGCCACCGGAACCGGGAACAGGTTCTGTCGCGCAGCCCGTGTTTACAAACAGCGGAGAGCCATACCCAACCGGAGCGCCCTTCGCGTTCAAGAAGTGTCTACGGTATGCGTAATCACCACCATAGTTTGCGTAGATATCTAAGCGAGGAGTTGCATGGTATTCAAGGGTACCGAGGGCGGAGAACCCGTGCAGCAGCGCGAGCTGACCAGTAGGCCGGGCCGTTGTGTCTGCAAGTGTCGAGCTTCCATAACGTCCGATTCCTTGACCCCAAAGCCCCTTGAGACCGACGTCAAGTTTCTTGTGGAAAGTTGGAACCCGCAGGCTACCGCCTATGCCTCCTCCAACCGTGCTGTCATTAAAAGCTCCGATGGCCGACGGAGTCGTGGCTGTCGCGTTAGGATACACACGAGCGCGGAAGAACCGGCCAACCCCAAAAACCTCGTAGTGTCCTCCCCACGTCGGCTCGTACGCAACTTTTGCTATCACATCAGGAGCGATATTCGACGCGTAATTCGCCGTCGGGTTGTAGAGACCACCAGCGTTGCCCGGCACCCCAATCAAGAAGTTTGTCGGAAAGCCGCGACCGCCAACATTCAAGGTCTGTGGATTTTCAATCGATGCGCCCAGCCACACGTGGTGGGTGTCGAATTGCTTCACGACACGAAAGCCGTACTGGCGTTCCCAGGTAAATCCGGCCGAGTATTGCGCGTCGATGGTTTGCGGCAGAGCCTCA
>DATMOZ010000223.1:0-15117 GCA_035567995.1 Acidobacteriaceae bacterium | reverse complement strand
CGTCTAGAGACGCGGCCGTCGCGCTACACAGCGCGAGCGAAGAGTTGAAGACCAGCGGTGCACCGGCTTTCACAAAAGAAGATCGAGCGACGCTGGACTTTCTCAACGGCACGACGCTTAACGTCGGCGTCGATGGATACTACGAGTACAACTTCAATGCTCCGATCGGGCGGGTGAATCTGCTGCGAGCTTATGACGTGACCAGCAACAGCTTCAACATCAACCAGGCGTCGCTGATTATCGAGCATGCGGCGAATCCTCTCGCTGGGCAGCGTTACGGCACCCGCATTGATCTGCAGTACGGGCAGGCGACGGAGACACTGCAAGGCGGGGCGCAGAATGAGCTGCGGCCGCAGGTGTGGCGCAATCTCTTTCAGGCATATGGCACATATGTGTTTCCGCTTGGCAGCGGCCTGACCGTCGACTTTGGTAAGTGGGCTAGCTCGCTGGGCGTCGAGGGAAACTACACCAAAGATCAGATCAATTACTCGCGCGCGTACCTGTTCAACTTCCTGCCCTTCTATCACATGGGTATGCGGGCGACTTACAACCTCACGCCCAAGGTGAACGCTGGTTACTGGCTGGTGAACGGCGCACAGCAGACGGAAGCGTTCAGCGGGTTCAAGTCACAGGCTTTCGTCACAACCTACAAACCGAATCAGACTGTGACGCTGACCGCTAACTACTTCTTCGGGCAGCAGGGGCGCGACACGAATACTGTGCTCAATCCAGGATTTCCGAGTGGTCCGACACAACCTGGCCTGCCGACGACAAACATTTCTCCGGCACCTGATGGCCGCGAGCACATTTTCGACTCATATGTCACGTGGAGCGCGACGCCAAAGCTGACGCTGGTGGGTGAGGGCGACTACGTCATCAACCGACTCTACGCGCACTCTTCGCCAGCGCACGTCAGCGCAGGCGCCGCCTACGCGCGTTATCAGCTGACGCCGGAGTATGCGGTTGGCGGGCGTACTGAGTATCTGTCAGATCGCGGCGGCCTCTTCAGCGGCAAAACACAGGCGCTGAAGGAAATTACTTTCACTCTCGAGCGGAAATTTGCCGAAGGCTTTTTGATGCGCGCGGAATATCGCCGCGATTTTTCGAATATACCGTTCTTCCTCACCGACAAGGCTGGAGTGCTGCACAACGCGCAGAACACCGCGACGCTCGGCATGGTGTGGTGGGCGGGCCAGAAACAAGGTTCCTGGTAAAGCGAGGAGACGAACTATGTGGGACGTGATTTGTATCGCAGCATCCGCTGCATTTTTTGTACTCGCCATCGGCTACACCCTGGCGTGTGAGCGCCTGGGCCAGCGGAAAGCAGGCGGCCAATGATCGAAAACCTGTTACTCGGCGCAGTGAGCTTGTTTCTTCTCGTCTATCTGACATTTGCGATGTTGCGCCCGGAGAAGTTCTGACATGACAGCGAATGGTTGGTTTCAAATTGCGTTGTTCTTCGGCGTGATCCTGCTGGTTACAAAACCTGTCGGTATCTACATGGCACGCGTGTTTGAGCGTGAGCGTACGTGGCTTGATCCGCTGCTGCGGCCGCTGGAACGGCTGATCTACCGCCTTACCGGCGTGGATGAAACGCACGAGATGCGATGGACGGAGTACTCCATCGTCATGCTGGTGTTCAGCGCCGTGACGTTGCTGGTGACCTATGGCATCGAGCGCCTGCAGCATCTGCTGCCGCTGAATCCTGAGAAACTCGCGGCGGTCGCACCCGACCTGGCCTTCAATACGGCCGCGTCGTTCACTACCAACACCAACTGGCAAAACTATGTGCCAGAAACCACGATGAGCTACCTGACGCAGATGGTGACGCTCGCGTATCACAACTTCTTTTCCGCAGCGATTGGCATGGCGGTCGCCGTGGCATTCATTCGCGGCATCTCGCGGCGCGAATCGAAGACACTGGGTAATTTCTGGGTAGACACCACTCGCGCATCGCTGTGGGTGCTGCTGCCCACCTGCATTGTGGTGGCGCTCGCGTTCGTTTCGCAGGGCGTCGTGCAAAACTTCCGTCCCTATGACCATGCGACGCTGGTGGAACCGCAGAAGGTAACGACTACCGATGCCGCCGGCAAGACGACAACGCAGGTCGTGACGACACAGACGATTGCGCAAGGGCCGGTCGCTTCGCAGGAAGCGATCAAGATGCTCGGCACAAATGGTGGCGGCTTCTTCAATACCAACAGCGCGCATCCGTTTGAAAACCCCACGCCGCTGTCGAACCTTCTTCAGATCATCGTCATCTTCATCATCCCCGCGGGCTTCACCGCCACGCTGGGCCGCATGACGAAATCTCCGAACCACGGCTGGGCAGTCTTCGCGGCGATGGCGGTGCTGTGGTTTGCCGGAGTGCTGATCAGTTATTCGGCTGAGGCGAAGCCGAATCCGCTGCTGCATGGCGTCGATCAGCGCGCGTCGCTGACGCAAAGCGGCGGCAATATGGAGGGCAAGGAAGTCCGCTTTGGTATTGCGAACTCTGCCCTGTTTGCGACAGTCACAACGGACGCGAGCTGCGGCGCAGTGAACTCAATGCACGACTCTTTCATGCCACTCGGTGGCATGGTGCCACTGACAAACATTCTGCTCGGCGAGATCATCTTCGGTGGCGTCGGCGCGGGCATGTACGGCATGCTCGTGTTCGTCATCATCACCGTTTTCATTGCCGGCTTGATGGTCGGACGAACGCCGGAATATCTGGGCAAGAAGATCCAGGCATACGACGTGCAGATGTCGATGCTCTACGTCCTGGTGTTCCCGCTGATCATTTTGAGCCTCGCCGCGATCTCCCTGCTGATGCCCAACTGGGGATTGTCGAGCCTGGCGAACACGGGGCCACATGGGCTGTCGGAAATTCTCTACGCCTTCACCTCCGCCACGGGCAACAACGGATCGGCGTTTGGCGGGCTGAACGGGAACACGCATTGGTACAACATGTCGCTGAGCGCCGCGATGCTGTTCGGACGCTTCTTCATGATGGTGCCGATGCTCGCGGTTGCGGGAAGCCTCGCCACGAAAAAAGTTGCACCGCCTTCCCCTGGCACGTTTCCCGTCAATACACCGCTGTTCACGACGCTGCTGGTCGGCGTCATCCTGATCGTTGGTGCGCTGACATTCTTTCCTGCACTCACGCTAGGCCCCATACTCGAGCACCTGCTCATGCACTCTGGAAGGACGTTCTAAGCACATGACAAAGCAAAAACGCTCTCTTTGGGACAGCAGCATCGTTCGCCGCGCGACCGTGGATTCGCTGGTCAAGCTGAACCCGCGCACGATGATGAAGAATCCCGTAATGTTCGTTGTCGAGGTCGGCAGCGTGATCACGACCCTCTACCTGTTTCGTGATATCGCCGCGCACCGGCCTGTGCTGTTTGACCTGCAGATTACGTTGTGGCTCTGGTTTACCGTGCTGTTCGCGAACTTCGCTGAAGCAATGGCCGAGGGACGCGGCAAAGCGCAGGCAGACGCGCTGCGTCGCGCCAAGTCAGAGACGGTCGCCCGCCGTCTGGTCGGCACGAAAATTGAAGAGGTCCCAAGCTCGCTGCTGCGTGCCGGCGATCTATGCGTCGCCGCGGCAGGAGAAATGATCCCTGGCGATGGTGAAGTGATTGAAGGTGTTGCTTCGGTTGACGAGTCCGCGATCACAGGCGAATCGGCGCCAGTCATCCGTGAGGCTGGAGGCGACCGCTCCGCCGTTACCGGTGGCACGCGCGTGCTATCAGACCGAATCAAGGTGCGGATCACCTCGAATCCGGGCGAGACGTTTCTCGATCGCATGATCGCGCTGGTTGAGGGAGCCGAGCGGCAAAAGACGCCGAACGAGATTGCTCTGAACATCCTGCTCGCCGGCCTGACCATCATCTTTCTGCTTGCGGTCGTCACGCTTCAGCCGCTCGCAATTTATTCGACAGCGCCGCAGTCTGTGTTTGTGCTGATCGCGCTGCTCGTGTGCCTGATTCCGACAACCATCGGCGGGCTGCTGTCTGCGATTGGAATCGCGGGCATGGATCGCTTGGTGCAGCACAATGTGCTCGCCATGTCCGGCCGTGCCGTTGAAGCTGCGGGCGACGTCAACACGCTGCTGCTCGATAAGACCGGCACCATCACGCTGGGCAATCGCCAGGCGTCTGAGTTCGTTACCGCTCCCGGAGTGACCAGCGAACAGCTTGCGGACGCAGCGCAGCTTTCTTCTCTGCCGGACGAGACACCGGAAGGACGCTCGATCGTCGTGCTGGCAAAGGAGAAATATGGCCTGCGTGGCCGCGAACTGGGAGACCTGCAGGCGGAGTTTATTCCCTTCAGCGCTCTCACGCGCATGTCGGGCGTGAACCTGGACGGCCGCATCATCCGAAAAGGCGCTTCAGATGCGATCGCGAAGTTTCTCACGGATAACGGCGGTGAGTTTCCCAACGAAGTGCGGATGGCCGTCGAGGTAATTGCACGCAGCGGAGGCACTCCTCTGGTCGTTGCCGAGAATCGGCACGCGCTGGGTGTGATTCATCTGAAGGACGTGGTGAAAGGCGGCATGCGCGAACGCTTCGCGCAACTGCGCGCGATGGGCATTCGCACCATCATGATCACGGGCGACAATTCGCTGACCGCTGCCGCGATTGCACGCGAAGCAGGTGTGGACGACTTCCTTGCCGAGGCGAAGCCGAAGGAAAAGATGGACCTCATCCGTCGCGAACAGAGCGAAGGCAAACTCGTTGCGATGACCGGCGACGGCACGAACGACGCGCCAGCGCTTGCCCAGGCCGATGTTGGGGTGGCGATGAACACCGGAACCCCGGCCGCCAAAGAAGCCGGGAACATGGTTGACCTCGATTCGAACCCGACGAAGCTGATTGAGATCGTCGAGATTGGGAAACAACTGCTGATGACGCGCGGCGCGCTCACCACGTTCTCAATCGCGAATGATGTCGCGAAATATTTCGCGATCATACCCGCAATGTTCGCAGCAGTATTTCCGGTACTCGGCGTGTTGAACATCATGCATCTGCGCACGCCGCAGTCCGCAGTGCTGTCAGCGGTCATTTTCAACGCGCTCATCATCGTCGCTCTAATACCGCTTGCATTGCGCGGCGTGACGTATCGCCCCATGAACGCTGCTGCGCTGCTCCGCCGCAATCTGCTGATCTACGGCGCGGGCGGAATTATTGTGCCGTTCATCGGCATCAAGATCATCGACATTGTCATCACTGCCATTCACCTGGCTTAAGGAAAGACCATGCGCCGCACACTGCTTACCGCTCTTCTCTACACCGTTGTTACGACTGTGCTGTTTGGCATCGCTTATCCATATCTCATCACGGGCCTGGCGCAGGTGATCTTCCCCGCCAAGGCCAAGGGTGAGCTTATCGAGCGCAACGGCAAGTTGGTTGGCTCAAGATTGATCGGCCAGCCCTTCGCCGGTCCGCAGTACTTTCATCCGCGCCCCTCGGCCGCGGGCAACGGATACGACGCGGGGAACTCCTCCGGGTCGAATCTGGCGCCCACGAGCAAGAAGCTTGTCGACCGCATCGCGGGTGATGTGCAGGCAGCACAGGCCGACCATCCCGGGCAAGCTGTGCCGATTGATCTGGTCACAACCTCAGCCTCGGGACTCGACCCGCACATCACTCCAGCTGCAGCGGAGTGGCAGGTGGAACGCGTGAGCCACGCGCGTGGGCTGACTGAAGAACAGGTTCGTGCGCTCGTCGCGCACAGCACCGAAGCGCGTCAGTTGGGCGTGCTGGGGGAACCGCGAGTCAACGTGCTCGAATTAAACCTCAGTCTCGATGCACTTGCTGCAGGCGAGCAATCCCACTGAGGCAGTAGACGTGATGCACTCCCACCCTGCGATTACGCCTGCAACGTGAAGAAGAAAGTCGCGCCTTTTTCCACTGCGCCGTCGGCCCATATATCGCCACCGTGGCGGTGAATAATGCGCTGCACGGTGGCGAGGCCAATCCCTGAGCCGGCGAACTCCGCCGTGGTGTGCAGTCTCTGGAAGGGTTTGAAGAGCCGGTGAGCCTGGTGCAAATCAAAGCCCGCGCCGTCATCGCGCACGTAGTAGACAACGGCCCTCCCTTCTATGCGTGAGCCCACTTCGATTCGCGCTCTTTCGTGGCCTGCCGTGTACTTCCACGCGTTGCGAAGCAGATTCTCAAGGACGATTCTCAACAGCCTCGAATCGCCGTCAGCCACTAAAGAACTCTGAATTGCGAACTCGACATTCCGCGTCGGCTCATGCCGTTGCAGCTCTTCTGAAATGGATCTGGCCATCGTCGTCAGATCCACCGGCTCACGATGCATCGGAGCGATCGTCATCTGCGAAAGATTGAGCAGATCTTCAATCAGGTTAGCCATGCGCCGGGTCGCGCGCTCCATCTGCGTCAGGTATTCATTGCCCTGCGTGTCGAGCCGGCTTCCATACTGCTTCTGCAATAAGAAGGTGTAGTTACTCAGAATGTCGAGGGGATTTCGCAGATCGTGCGAGACCGAATACGCAAAACTTTCCAGCTCGCGATTTGCCGCGGCAAGTTGTCGCGTGCGTTCTTCGACCCGCTGCTCCAGTTGCTGCTGCGCGGCATGCAGGGCGGTATCGCGGCGCTGTATCTGCGTCAGCATCTCGTTGAACGCAGCGTCGAGCGTGGCGATCTCACTGAACTGCTGGTTGATGTCGACGCGCAGGCCATAATTTTCGTTTTGCGAAATGGAACGCGCCGTCTCCGCGAGCGAAATGATTGGTGCCGCAACCGACCGGCGGAATCCGGCAGAAACCAGCAACGCGGCCAGCATCGACAGCACCAGCACCACGGCCGCAATCCATAGATATCTCAGGAAGCGCTTTTGAATCTCCCGCAAATCCGAGCGCAGATATACAACGCCGAGCGTCTGCCCTTGAAAATTGATGGCATGCACGAACACGACTTCATTCGGGTAGAAGACGTGCGCCTCGGTTGCTCCGCTGGGGATGGTGGGAACTTTCAACGTCATTTCGTGAGTTTGCGAGTACTCAGCGAAGATGTGCCCGTCCGGCGTGAAGATTCCGGCGGACAAAATGTTGGGAGAATCTTTCAGGGCGGAGAGAGTTGCCCTGGCAGCCTGCGGATCGTTGAACGTGAGCGCAGACACGCTGTTCGCCCCGATGATTTGCGCCTGCGCGGCAAGATTGCGGATCAATATGTCGCGAAAGTTATAGACGTCATAGGCGAGAAAAGCGAGGCAGGCAAGCAGCAACGCTGCACCGCTGACCAGCAGGTTCATACGGGTGAGCCGCCCGGAAACCGAAAAGCTGGGCGTGCGCTGTGCGCTCATGACGGTCCTGCCCGGCGAGAGGAAATGACTTGCGTCGCAATTTTTAGCAGTTGGGAGCTGACGTGTAATCGCGAATGCCGCGCTGAGTCGAGATTGATTCCGAATCGCACGCGGCTGCCCTCGGGAACAAACTCGATCATGCCGCCAAGCTGTGAAAATCGGGGGATATCGCTGACGGTCAGCGATTCCGACGGGCCGAGCGTAGCCAGCAAGGCCGCGAGGTGCGCTTCTTCAGACCTGCTGATGAAAATGACACGGCAGGTTTTCGATTCGGCAACATTAACCAGCCGGCGGACGGCGACTGGTAGGCCATCGAGCTTCTTTCTGGAAACCGCAGCGTCCAGATTGCCGCCGAACGGATCGTCTCCAAGAACGCAGATTTCGAAATCAGAGCCGCGGGCCGCCGGCGAGTCCACCGGCCACTTCACAAATTTTGCGAAGCTGAAAAGATACGCCGCTTTGACCTGGTATTCCGATGCCTTCGGCGCTGCGGGGACGTTCTCCGAAACAGCGGCCAATACGAAGGTGAACAGCGCGAGAGTCAAGCCGAGAAACCGGCGACGATTCGCCCGCCTAGAATGCGCGGTCCCAGACTCAGCACGCGCGAGAGTCATGCCCGTTCCTCGCTACATCGTCCATGTGGTCTTTCCATAGATCGTGCGCTTGATCAAGACCGCAGGGCCAGGATCGATGCCGAACTCTGCATGATGCGGTAGTAGTAGATTTTGCCACGTTACCACGACCGCCTACGTCTTACGTCGTCCGCTCGATTACATACCTGATACTCCTGACAGCAGAGCCTTCACCTCAGCAAGCAATTTTTCCGGATGGGCCGGTTGCTCCAGCACCGGGTGGTTCATCTCCATCGTTCTCGCCGCTTGCAACAGTTCCGGCGTGGTTTCCCCGGAAAAGAAAAGTATCTGGCAATCAGGACAGTAGATTTCCAGCGCCGTGCCGAACTCCACGCCATTCATCGCAGGCAACATCACATCGATAATGGCGGCGTGCGGATTCCATTCTCTTGCTTCGGCAAGCCCGGTTTCGGCGCTGTATGCGCACCTGGCTGCATACCCGGCGTGCACAAATATCTCGACGAAGGTATCAGCGATGGTGCGTTCCTCGTCCACGATAAGCACTTTGAATGTTTGTGCAATCTCATGCGTTGTCATGTCCTTCACCCTGCAACTGCTCTACAAAACGTCACACTCCCGCGCGGAATTCTTCGCGTTCTCCTATAGTTTGCGCTCAAATGCTGTTTTTCTGCTGCGCCCGCCAGTCAGAGCGTCTCTAGCGGATCGCGACCATTGCGGCGCGGAATAACTTTTCAAAGTTTTCCTTCGCCGCCGGCTCTTTCTCGACAGCGGATTCGATCGCCCGTTGCGCGTTGCCGCGCTGGTAGCCCAGGTTCACCAGCGCCGACAAAACGTCCTCAGCAACAGCGCCGCTTACAGTTCCGGCGCCTGGCAAAGCGATGGCTAAATCATCGAGTTTGTCTTTCAGCTCCAGCGTCACGCGCTCGGCCGTCTTTTTCCCGACGCCCGGAATGCGCGTCAGCATTGCATGGTCCTGCCCGCGGATCGCGCCGACGAGTCGATCGACACTCAGGCCGCTCAGAATCGTCATCGCGAGCTTCGGCCCGATTCCGCTGATGGAAATCAGTTTTTCAAACACACGCTTTTCTGTCGCGTCGGTAAATCCGAACAGCGCGAGTGCATCTTCGCGCACGTGAGTGTGAATGAACAGTGTGACCTCTGCGCCCTCGGCCGGCAGGGCAGAATAGGCAGGTATCGTGATCATCACGTCATAGCCGACGCCGCCTGCTTCAACGATTGCTTGCTGTGGAGTTTTTTGCAGCAGCTTGCCGCGCAGGTGCGCAATCATCGTTACGCCTTGCGCCGGTAAAGCACGGCAAATTCGTACCCGTGATTCGGCGGAAAGAGTTGCGCCACATGGCGCAGGCGCTCAGCCAGAGCCGACGGAGCCAGCAGCGGATACTCGCGCTCGCGCAGTTCGTGATAGTCGAAGTCGACCGTCAGCGAAAGCAGATAGATCGCAAGCGTGTCGGCAAATGCTGCTTCAAGAAAGGCGGATTTTGCTTTCTCGTCCACGCGTCCCGGTGGCGCGCTGTCATCCCCCCGCAGAGATAAGCCCATCGCCTGCCGCCGGTTTTCCCATGCGTCCTGGCTGGTTTCGCCGCGCACATCTGCCACGGCCTGCAACCACGCGAGTTGTGAAAAGCCCTCGGGCACGCCCGCGACGTCAACGAAATTGCGACCGACATTGATGAAGAACTCAAATGAGAGCGCAAAGCGATCCTGCATCAGGCGCGTCGAGATGAAGACGCACTCGCCGTTGTCAATCGCGACATTGCGATGACAGATCGCGCGATCGCTCAGCTCGACAGAAAAATCCGGAGCGATCAGCGTGTCTTCAGGCGCAACGGAGAGATTGTGCTCGCCGATCGTAAGCGGAACAAAATAGTAGGCCTTATTTTCGAGTGCCGATGACATTGCGGCGGGCACCGACTGGACGATCCGCTCCAGCTCATCGCGTGTCAGCCGGGTCTCGCCGAAGCTGGCCCAGCGCACTCCATTGGGGGAGCGCTCTGCGGCATTGGCGCGCGCGACTTGCAGCGCTGGCAGCAGGGCAATTTGTGCGGTGTCGGGCATAAGCTTGTATTCTAGCGAAGGGAAGGGCGGAGCACATGCATTCGCTGCGCCGTCCACGGAAAAACATGACTACGATCTCTGCAAATCGCACATCCGCACGGCTGTTTGGAATTCCGGTCGGCGACTTCGGACCATTCGCCACCGTGCTCATCTCAGCATCAGCTGGCATGCTTACGTTCTTTCTGGTGACGTTCGTCAGCATTTTCGGCATCATGATTTACAACTTCGGTTTCGGCCATCAGCTCACGTTCGCCGCCAGTTATAAGTGGTTCGCGCTTCCTGCGGGCATCCTGGTACTGCTGGCGAGCCTCGTCTATCTCGGCTCGTTGTGGTTGCGCCGCAAGTTTCATGGCCAGGCCCTCTAGCAGCGGATGAACCTCGTCACCATCTCGCAGGATCCGGTCGACAAACTGAAGAACGGTGTTCCGCCGTCGCCGGAGCAGGCGCGGTCATGGTGCAGGGAGCTGGAAGCGGGAAATATTCTCTTCTTCCCGCAGACCCCGATTCAGCTTGCGCAGGCCGACCTCGACTTCCTGCTCCAGCAGGAGCAGTCCGGCAGCTCACTGCATAAAAACATCGCCTACAAGCCCCGCGCAGACAAGATCTCAGGAGACTCCGCCGCGGGTGCCGAAAACACCGAGCGGCTGCGTGGAATCATGCGCGCGTATTCCAGCGCCGTCGAAAAATTTCTGGCTGGCTTTCTCGCGCCCTATCAGCGTCGCTGGAAACTCGATTACGCCAGCTTCCGCCCGCAGGAAGAGCAGAACCGCAATCTGCCGCTTCGCCGCCGCAACGACCTGCTGCATACGGATGCGTTTCCGACGCGGCCCACATACGGCGCGCGCATTCTGCGCTTCTTCAATAACATTCATCCGACGCGCACGCGCGACTGGGTGACCAGCGACACTTTTGACGTGATTGCTCCGCGATACGCCCCGCGCGAGATTGCGCTGCCGCGGCCGTTTGGCACGCTGACTGGCACAGCGAGAAAAGCCGCGCAGGCAGCGGGCCTGGGCAAGGTACTTCCGCAGCTGAAGCGGTCGCCTTATGACGACTTCATGATGCGGTTTCATAATTTCCTGAAAGAGAATGAAGCCTTCCAGCAGACCTGCACGAAGTACGAGTTCAAGTTGCCGCCGGGCTCCAGCTGGATGGTCTACACAGACTCGGTTCCGCACGCGGTGCTCGCCGGCCAGTATGCGCTCGAGCAGACCTTCTTGATTGACCGTGAAGCGATGGTCGCGCCGCAGCTTTCTCCGCTTGGCGTGCTGGAGAAGCTGACCGGCGCGACGTTAAGCCGCTAGCTCGGCCTTACTGAGGCACTTGATTCAGATAGACGCGCGACGGCGCATATACACTCTTCGCGCCATCCACCTTCACCTTGATTCCGACCGAGTCAGTACGACGTTTCAAGCTCGCCATGAAACCAAGTTCGTATTGATTGTTAAGCTTCTGCTTCAAGTCATCGAGATACGGTCGAAAATCGGGTGAGCTGTTGGTGCCGACGTAATACGTCTTGCCGCCGGTCGCGTCAGTCAACTCGACGAGATAGTTCTGGCCGTTATAGGCCTCAGCTTCGCCGAATCCGCCAAATCCCACGTCTCTGACATAGATCGCATACACAATGACGCCGGCGCGCAGCGAATCGTCAATCGCGCTCTGCACATACGGGTTCTGTGGATCGAAGCGGGCGGAGTCATAGGCCTCCACGCCATTCGTGAACATCAGCACCTCGCGGCGCATCGCGCCTGGACGCAATCCGCTTCCCGTCTGCTCAGGCGGCCAGCGCTTCACCAGATCACTCAATACAAAATAGGGGCTGCCATTCCCTCCCGCCGCGCCGCTCGGAATGCGGAGCGCCTCCGCTGCCGCGGCGTGATTATTGGTGAAGTTCTGCGCAAAGCGCGCGGTCCCGTTCTGCATATAAGCCACGCCAATCTGCGTCGTCTCCGGCAACGACATCATGAAAGCTTTCAGGTCGCTGTACTGCAGCGCGAGATTGCGCCGCGCCGAATCATCGATCAGGATAAGTAACTGCAGCCCACCCCGCTCTCCGCGCAACGGCACGAAATCCGTGACCTGCGCGTCACCCTCTCTGATCGAAAAGTGTACCGAGTCACGCGAGACCGCTTCCTTCGCTCCCTCGACAGTGACTACGGCTTTGCCGCTCACGCTCCCAGTCTGCGCAAACGCAAAAGGTGAAACTGACAGTGCCGTCAAAATCAAGGCGGCAGTAATATGACGTCCAATCATGCGAGTTATCAAAGAAGAATCCTCCGCCGTACTAGTAATTAGACGCAAATCAAGCCTCGATGGGCGCAAAACCTCGCAGCGTGTGTTTGCTATGCTTGCCTCCGGCACCTCGCCGGAGGAAATTACCTAGATGAAAGCGCAACACCTGTGCGCGCTTGCCGCACTCGCCCTCTGTTCCATTCCAGTTTTAGCTGCCGAAAAACCAAAGAACGACAAACAGAAATCCGCTGAGGCGCAGGCCGCCTACGAAGCTCCGCAGCCCGCCACTGAAAGCATCGACCTCGCGATGTATCAGCGCATCCGCGACGAAGGCTTTGACCACTCGCACATCATGGAATACGCCGGAGCACTCGACGACGACATCGGCCCGCGCCTCACCGGCTCACCCAATCTCGCTAAAGCCAACGCATGGACACGCGATCAACTGACCGCGATGGGATGCAGCAACGCCCATCTTGAAAGCTGGGGCGAATTCGGCATGGGCTGGCAGCAGCTCAATACCTGGGTGCGTATGACCGCGCCCGACACAGCCGTCTTCATCGCGCAGGCCACGCCGTGGTCTCCTGCGACTAACGGAACCATCAGCGGCGAAGCCGTCAACATGATCGTCGCCGACGAAAAGGATCTGGACAAATACAAAGGTAAGATCACCGGCAAGATCGTCCTGCTGGGCGACATGCGTCCCGTGCCGCCCGTCGACAAGCCGCTGTTCGTGCGCTACGACGACAAGGAACTCGAAGTCGCGGCCACCACGCAAGTCAACAACAACGATGCACCCGTGCCGCCGAACTTCCTTAAGGGATACACACAGCGGGCCGCGCTGCGCGACAAGGTAGTGACGTTCCTGAAAGAAGAAAAACCGCTCGCAGTCATCGTGCCCAGTCGCGACGGCAAAAACGGAGGCGGAAGCGGCACTTTCTTCGACGACAACGGAGCCGCCGTCCCGCGCATTCCGTACAAGCGCGAGAGCATGTCTCCCGTTCCGGTCGCAGTCGCGGCGATTGAAAATTACGGCCGCGTCTTCCGCCTGCTGCAACACAACGTGCCGGTCACGCTCGAGATGAACATCGACGCGAAATTCACCGGCGATCACGAGCAGGGATTCAACACGATCGCAGAAATCCCCGGCACCGACCCGAAGCTGAAAGATCAGGTCGTCATGGTCGGCGGCCATCTCGACTCCTGGATCGCCGGCACCGGCGCCACCGACAACGGCGCCGGTTCAGTCGTCGCGATGGAAGTGATGCGCATCCTGACGTCTCTCGGCGTCAAGCCGCGCCGCACCATTCGCATCGGACTATGGACCGGCGAGGAGCAAGGTCTCTTCGGATCGAAAGGGTATGCGAAAGAGCACCTCGGCTCGTTCCCGCTGTCAACGGAGCCCGATCAGATGGCGCTGCCCGTGTTCCTCCGAAAAGCCGCAGGCCCGCTCGAGCTGAAGCCCGATCAGAAACTCGTCTCCGGCTACTTCAACGTCGACAACGGCACAGGCCGCATCCGCGGAATCTATCTGCAGAACAATGAACAGGCCGGCCCAATCTTCCGCCAGTGGATGGCGCCGCTCGCCGATCTTGCAGTGACCGTTATCTCGCCACGCGACACCGGCGGCACCGACCATCTCTCGTTCGACGCCGTCGGAGTCCCCGGATTCCAATTCATCCAGGACCCGTTGGACTACGAATCGCGTACGCACCACAGCAACCTGGACACCTATGAGCGATTGCAGCCCGCCGACCTGCGGCAGGCCGCAGTAGTCGAGGCGATCTTTGTCTACAACGCCGCCATGCGCGACCAGATGCTGCCGCGCAAACCACTGCCGCATCCTGAGCTGAAGGACCAGCAATCAGCACCGCTGAAGAACGTGTATCCCGACGCAAAGGAACCGGAGAAGAAGTAGCAGACTCGCGACCAGCCCGATCGAGCATCGCGCTGGTCGCCCAACCTACAAAAGCTCTTTCGCTTCCATCACCCGGCCCACCGCATCCTGAGGCGTTTTCCCGCTTGAAGACAAGTGCCCCATCTTCCGTCCCGCTCGCGGTCGCTGCTTCTCGTACAAGTGCAGCCGCACTCCGGGCACAGAGAGTGCCGCGTCAAAATGCGGCTCCCGCTCCGCCCACAGATCTCCAAGCAGGTTCATGATCGCGGCAGGCTGCACCACTTCCACACTGCCCAGCGGCAGATTGCACACCGCGCGAATTGCCTGCTCAAACTGGCTCGTGTCGCATGCGCGTTCGCTGGCGTGGTAGCTGTTGTGCGGGCGCGGCGCAAGCTCATTCACCTTCAGCTCCGCGTCGGTCGTCACGAACATCTCGACGGCCAGCAATCCCTCGAGATTCATCTCCCCGGCAATCCTTAGCGCGATCTCCCGCGCGTCACTCTCCATCGACGGCGAAATCTCTGCCGGAATCACGCTCCACTCCAGAATCTGTTGCTCGTGATGGTTCGTGGCCGGTGGAAATGCCTTCATCTCACCGCGTGGCGAGCGCGCTACGAGAACTGAAATCTCCTGCTGCAACTCGATGGCGCGTTCCACGATCACCGGCCGCCCGCCCAAACTTTTCCAGGCCGCTTCGATATCCGCATCCTCGGGCGGCTTATCGAAGCCAAGCTTTACCTGGCTCCGCCCGTCATATCCACCGCGAGCGCCCTTCACAAAGCACTTTCCGCCGAGCGCCCTCACTGCTTCTCGCAGCTCGTCCGCACTTCGTGCAGCGCGATACTCACCGATCGGAACGTTGTAGGCGCGCAGCCAATCCTTCTGCGCAATTTTGTCCTGAATGATCGCGAGCACTGCGGGTCCCGGTCTTACAGGCGCGTAAGCCTGTGCCGCTTCGAGACTCGCAATCGCTACCTGCTCAATCTCGAGCGTCACCACGTCGCA
>DATMOZ010000222.1:0-3401 GCA_035567995.1 Acidobacteriaceae bacterium | reverse complement strand
GGGTGGCTGCGCAGCCGCGGCCTCGAAGAATACGAGGCGGCATTCCGCGAGAACAAAGTTGACGCGGCCGTCCTGCCAAATTTGACGGCAGAAGACCTCAAGGATTTGGGGATTGCGGCTGTCGGGGATCGCCGCAAGTTGCTTGAGGCAATAGTTGCTCTGCGTAACGACGAGATCGGTAAAGCGCCTTCCGTTGACGCAGCGACCGTATCGAGTGCCCCAAGCACACATCCAGCAGACCGCGCCGAGCGCCGTCAGGTGACGGTGATGTTCTCCGACTTGGTGGGCTCAACGGCCCTCTCGGCCCGCATGGACCCTGAAGACCTCCGCGAGGTTATCTCGGCCTATCAGAAATGTGTCGCGGAGACTGTGCGGCGCTTTGGCGGGTTCGTAGCGAAGTATATGGGCGATGGGGTCCTGGTGTACTTTGGGTATCCCCAGGCCTATGAGGACGAGGCCGAGCGGGCTGTACGCGCGGGGCTGGAGTTGGTTGTTGCGGTGGGCGGCCTGAAGACCCACGCGCCTCTGCAGACCCGTGTCGGAATCGCAACGGGTCTCGTGGTCGTTGGCGACCTGATCGGGTCCGGCGCTTCTCAGGAGCAGGCAATCGTTGGCGAAACACCGAACCTTGCGGCGCGCTTGCAGGGCATTGCGGAGCCGAACGGCGTTGTGATTGCAGAGAGCACCCGGAAGCTCGTGGGAGGGCTCTTGGAACTTCAGGACCTTGGAGCACAGGGCCTCAAGGGCATCACGGGGCCGGTGCGAGCTTGGGCTGCGCTGCGACCTGCATCCGTCGAGAGCCGGTTCGAGGCTTTGCACACTGGTGGACTGACTGAACTCGTCGGACGCGAAGAAGAACTCGAACTGTTGCTGCGGCGCTGGTCGAAGGCGAAGACCGGCGAAGGTCAGGTCGTATTGCTGTCCGGTGAACCGGGCATTGGCAAATCTCGATTGACGGCTACGCTGCTGGAACGAGTTGCTGCCGAGCCACAGACCCGATTGCGCAATTTCTGCTCGCCACAACATACCGACAGCGCATTTTATCCGACTATCGGGCAGATTGAGCGTGCCGCTGGATTTAGGCACGACGACGCCCCGCAAGCGAAACTTGACAAGCTCGATGCGCTGCTCGCGCAAAGCTCGACGTCGCCTCACGATGCGGCACTTCTTTCGGAAATGCTATCGCTGCCGAACGACGGACGTTATCCGGCGATTGAACTGACAACAGCGGAGGCAAAAAACGCTTGAAGCGCTCGTCTTACAACTCGCGGCTCTAGCGCGCCAAAATCCAGTGTTGATGATTTTCGAGGATGCACACTGGACCGACCCCACGAGCCTCGAACTATTTGGTCGGATCGTAGACAAAATACCGGACCTTCCTGTTTTGCTGATCGTCACTTACAGACCGGAGTTTGACCCGCCGTGGATTGGACAGCCTCACGTGACCGCCCTCACACTCAATCGGCTCGGGGCGCGCGAAATTGACGCCATGATCGACCGCGTCACTGGCAACAAGGCACTGCCCGAGAGCATTAGGCAGGACATTATCGAGCGCACTGACGGCATCCCGCTGTTCGTTGAAGAGATGACGAAAGCGGTGCTGGAAGCGGAAACCGAAAGTGACGTTCGAAGCACTGCTGCTGCCGTTCCTTCGTCGGCTGTCGCCGTTCCTGCAAGTCTGCACGCCTCGCTGATGGCACGACTTGATCGGCTGGGTCCAGCAAGAGAAGTGGCCCAGATCGGCGCAGCCTTTGGCCGCAAATTTTCTTATGCCATAGTAGAGGCCGTCGGGCAAAAGGATGCGACACAGCTCAGATCGGCGCTTGAGCGTCTTAAGGAGGCAGGCTTGCTGTCCCAGCAGGGTGTGCCGCCGCACGCGAACTACTTGTTCAAGCACGCGCTCGTACAGGATGCCGCCTACGGGACATTACTGCGCGAGCCGCGACGCGCGCTTCACGCACGCATTGCAGAAGCCCTTCAAAATCAATTTGCGGAAATCGCTGAAAGTCAGCCCGAGTTGCTGGCGCATCACTACACTGAAGCCGGACTGGTCGAGAAGGCCGCTTCTTTGTCGGGGAATGCTGGACGGTGCTCGCTGGAACGCTCAGCACTGGTGGAAGCGACGGCTCATTTCACCCGTGCCCTCGACCAGATTTCGACCTTGACCGCCACTCCCGAGCTGCGTCGCGAGCAGATCAAGCTTCAGGTCGATCTGGTGAACGCGCTGATGCATTTGAAAGGCTATGCAGCACCTGAAACTAAGGTTGCACTGGAGCAGGCACGGTTGTTCCTCGAGCGATCGCAAGCACTTGGTGAACCTCCCGAAGACCCGTTATTACTGTTCTCTGTCCTATTTGGCGAGTGGGGAGTGAACCGTATCGCATTTAACGGCGATGCCATGCGCCAACTTTCTGCGCAGTTCTTAGCACTTGCGGCAAAGCAAAGGCTGACAGTTCCGATGATGAACGGTCATCGCGCAGTAGGCATTTCCTTGGTGCTCACGGGAGACATTTCGGAGGGTCGGAAGCATTTAGATCAGGCAATCGCGCTTTATACACCAGCCGAGCATAGTCCTTTGGCAACGCGATTTGGTACGGATATTGGCACCTCCATCTTGTCCTATCGGTCCATCGCCCTGTGGTTGCTTGGTTATCCAGAGGCTGCTCTAGCCGACACAGACCGCGCTTTAAACGCTGCGCGCCGTCTAGGGCAAGCGGTGAGCCTCATGTTCGCCATCCACCACGTATCGTTAACCCACCTTCAGGTCGGAAACTATGCGGCAGCGCGAGCTGATGCCGATGAACTTCTCGCGTTGTCTGACGACAAAGACGCGTCATTCTTGAGGTCCCTTGCGATTCTGATGCGGGGTTGCCTTCTCACCTTGAACGGCGACAACTTCCACGGCATCCAGACAATCACACAAGGGATCGCCGCATTGCGGTCGACAGGAGCAACAGCGTTTTTGCCGTTGTATCTGCCATTTTTGGCGACAGCCCATAAACAGCTTAACCAGTTTGATGAGGCTTGGCACGTCATAGATGAAGCGATGACGATGGTGAAAACGTCCAAGGAAAGTTGGTGCGAAGCTGAGGTGCATCGCGTCGCCGGGGAAATCGCACTCAAATCGTTCGCGCCCGATCCAGAAAAAGCAGAAGCGTATTTCGAGCGGGCGCTCGCGGTCTCGTGTCAGCAGCAAGCAAAGTCCTTTGAACTGCGTGCGGTGATGAGCCTTGCGCGCCTCCGGCGTGACCAGGGCAAGGTGCAGCAAGCGCGCGAACTACTTGCTCCGGTTTACGGGTGGTTTACGGAGGGGTTTGACATGCGCGATCTGAAGGAGGCGAAGGCGCTGCTGGAGGAGTTAGTGTAGGCAGATGAAAGCGCAGCGCGTCGGTCGCCGTCGC
>DATMOZ010000221.1:0-4472 GCA_035567995.1 Acidobacteriaceae bacterium | reverse complement strand
AAACGTGCCGCGGACCATCACTTCATGGTTGCCACGACGCGAGCCGTAAGAGTTGAAGTCGGCGGGCTTCACGCCATGTTCGAGAAGATATCTTCCCGCCGGTCCGTCGACCTTGATGCTGCCCGCGGGCGAAATGTGGTCGGTAGTAACGGAATCGCCGAGCAAGGCCAGCACGCGCGCGCCCATAATGTCGGTGACGGGAGCGGGGTGCGGCGGCATTCCATCAAAATACGGCGCTTTGCGGATGTACGTGGAGTTTGGATCCCATCCATACACATCACCGGTGGGAAACTTGAGCCGCTGCCAGTTTTCGTCACCTTCAGCGACGTGTGAGTATTCGCGCACGAACATTTCAGAGTCGATAGACGCCGCGATGGTTTCCATCACTTCCCGCTGTGACGGCCAGATGTCTTTCAGGAACACCGGCGCGCCAGCTTTGTCTTTACCCAGCGGCTCCGTGTCGAAGTTGTGATCAATCCGCCCAGCGAGCGCAAAAGCAACGACCAGCGGCGGCGACATCAGGTAATTGGCGCGCACATCGGAGTTGATGCGTCCTTCGAAGTTACGATTGCCACTGAGCACGCTGACTGCGACCAGACCATGATCTTCAATGCTCTTCGAAACGTCTGCCGGCAGCGGTCCAGAGTTGCCAATACACGTTGTGCAACCGTAGCCAACAACGTCGAAGCGCAGCTTGTCCAGGTGATCGAGCAGGCCCGCTTTCTTGTAGTAGCTGGTGACGACGCGCGATCCCGGCGCCAGCGAAGTCTTCACCCACGGCGGAGTCTTCAGTCCACGCTCGACGGCCTTTTTCGCAAGCAGGCCCGCAGCCACCATGACAGAAGGATTCGAAGTGTTGGTGCAACTGGTGATCGCCGCGATGACGATGGAGCCATGATCCAGGTACTTGTCCACGTCAATGCCAAAGCGCTCGCGCACAGTGATGTGTGGTGCGTGAACTCCCCCGTTCGTGTCCTCCTTACCCGGCTCTGGGGCGCCATGAGTGCTGTCGATGGTCGCCGCGGGATGACCGCCTTCTCCCTCCCAGCGAGTGACCTGACGCGCTTCTGACTTATTTGCTTTCGGACCGAGCAGGTTGGGGAGCTGCTGTTTGAAGCTCGGACCCGTGTTGCGCAGTGGGACGCGATCCTGCGGCCGCTTTGGCCCCGCGACGCTCGGCTCAACGGTCGCCAGATCGAGCGACAGCGTTTGCGTGTAGTCCGCCTCGGGCGAATCCGCCGTGTGGAAGAGTCCCTGCTCGCGGTAATACGCCTCGACCAGTGCGATCTGCTCGGCGCTGCGGCCCGTGAGCTTTAGGTAGCGCAACGTCTCCGCGTCCACCGGGAATATGCCGCAAGTCGCCCCGTATTCCGGCGCCATGTTGCCGATAGTGGCGCGGTCTGCGAGCGGGAGTTCAGCGAGGCCGGAGCCGTAGAACTCCACAAACTTGCCGACCACTCCAAGCTTGCGCAGCATTTCGGTGACGGTAAGTACCAGGTCAGTTGCGGTCGCGCCTTCGCGCAGCTTGCCCGTGAGCTTGAATCCGACGACCTGCGGCACAAGCATGGAAACAGACTGGCCGAGCATCGCCGCCTCTGCCTCAATGCCTCCGACGCCCCAGCCAAGCACGCCGAGTCCATTGATCATCGTCGTGTGCGAATCAGTGCCGACGAGCGTATCGAAATAGGCGATCTGCTTACCGGAACTATCCACTTCCTTGGTGAAGACAACGGGGGCAAGATATTCAAGATTCACCTGGTGGCATATGCCCATACCAGGCGGCACGGCCGAGAAATTGCGGAACGCCGTCTGCCCCCACTTTAGGAAAGCGTATCGCTCGCGGTTGCGCGAGAACTCAAGCATCGCGTTGATCTGGTAAGCGTTCGGCGTGCCATATTCGTCCACCTGAACTGAGTGGTCGATGACGAGTTCCGCCGGTTGCAGTGGATTGATCTTTTCCGGGTTGCCGCCAAGCGTCTTCATCGCATCGCGCATCGCGGCGAGATCGACGACAGCGGGCACGCCAGTAAAGTCCTGCATCAGAACGCGCGCAGGCATATAGGCGATTTCGCGCGATGGCTCCGCTTTCGCGTCCCAGTTCGCTAGAAATTCGATGTCGGCGGCAGTAACGGTGCGCCCGTCTTCGTGGCGCAGAAGATTTTCAAGCAGGATACGAAGCGCATAGGGAAGTTTGTTCAGCGTCGTCTTTTTTTCAAGCGCGTTTAAGCGGAAGATTTCGTAGGTTTTGTTGCCGACTTTCAGTTCGGCTTTTGATTGGAAGCTGTTTGTGCTCTCGGCCATGGTGACGAAGTCCTTTCGTTGCGGGGCGGCCGCAGCAAAGCGTGCCAGCCTATCAAAAATTGGTTTGTCGAGTGATGGGGTGCGAGGTGTAGCTACACTCGCCCGCGGTCATGATGGCCGCGGCGGAATCGCTGATAGTTGGCTAACTCAGAGCGCATTGTCAGTACCTATTGTATCGCCGCACGACGGCGAGCAAAAACCGGGCGAGTTGACGCGCGCGGCGCCCTTGCCTACGCTGACCAATATCTATGAAAGTTCTCGTAATTGGCGGCGGCGGGCGCGAACACGCGCTCGTCTGGGCGATACGAAAATCGAAGCGGGTCAGCGAAGTGGTCAGTGCGCCCGGCAATGGCGGCATCGCAGAGATCGCGCGGTGCGTGCCGGTTGACGTTAAGGACGTCGACGATATGGTTCGCTTGGTCACGGCAGAAAAGCCGGACCTCACAGTGATCGGGCCCGAACTCCCACTCTCGCTCGGCATCGTGGATGCTCTGAAGGAGCGCGGCTTTGTCGTCTTCGGGCCGACGCGCGCGGCGGCAATGCTTGAGACAAGCAAGGTCTTCGCGAAAGAGTTCATGAAGCGGCACAACATCCCCACGGCCCACTATGTGGTCTGTGCCAGTGCTGATGAGGTGGCGCACCATCTGCATCGGTTCCATGCACCCCTCGTCGTGAAGGCTGACGGATTAGCTGCAGGCAAGGGCGTGCTGATTTGCGCGTCGAGGGAAGAAGCGCAGCGAGCCGCAAAAGAGTTGTTCAGCGGTGCGCTGTTAGGGACGCCAGTGAGCACGGTGGTCCTCGAGGAATTTCTCAAGGGCGACGAACTCTCCTTCCTGGTGATGACCGACGGAAAGCACGCGGTGCCGCTGGTTGCGGCGCAGGATCACAAGCGGATCGGCGAGGGCGACACTGGGCCAAATACCGGCGGCATGGGAGCCTATTCGACAGATCTTCTCCTTGATCCCGCAATGCGCGAGTGGTTGATGACGCACATCGCGCACCCCGTGGTAGATGGCATGGCCGCAGAAGGCACGCCGTTCGCGGGCATTCTCTATTGCGGCTTGATGATGACCGCGCGCGGACCAATGGTGCTGGAATTCAATGCGCGATTCGGCGATCCCGAAACACAGGCCGTGCTGCGACGGCTCGAGAGCGACATCGTCGATGCGCTTGAGGCGGCGAGTATCGGGCGACTCGTCGAGACCGAGCTTGTGTGGTCGCATGATGCCTCAGTGTGTGTAATTGCCGCTTCTGGCGGCTATCCGGGCGCTTACGTGGTCGGGAAAAAGATTCGTGGATTGCGTGAGGCCAGCTCTGTCCCGGGCGTGGAGATCTTTCACTCTGGCACACAAGCAGGCAGCGATGGAGTCATCACCGCCGGGGGACGAGTGTTGGGTGTGGCTGCAGTCGCCCCCGTGCTCCGCGAAGCCTTGCATCGCGCATATCAGGCGATGGAGATGATTGAGTTCGAAGACCTGGTCTATCGGCGCGACATCGGCCATCGTGCCCTCGGGAAGGAAGGGAAGTGATGGAGAGAGCGGCGATTGCGCTTGCAGAATTCATTGAAGACAACGCAAAGTCGACAGAGTTGTGGCGCGCATGGTTTGCCCAGCATCCTCAGGCCTTCGCGGTGCCGTGCGATATTTTTGCCACCAAGACCGTCGCTGGATTTGTAAAACATATCTTTCTCGCTGAGTTGCGGCATTCTCAGCGGCTGACAGGCCAGCGCGTTGTGAATGCAGATGAAGTAAAGGCCACCGCTGGTGATGAGCTTTTCTCGGTCCATGATGAAGCGATCGCGAACTATCGCAGATTTGCCTCAGAGGCGCCCGTCGAATCCCTGCAAGAAATAATTGATATTCAGACGCTGAGCAGAGGCACGGTGCGCGCATCGCGCCGAAAGCTATTCGTGCACGTGATGCTGCACTCCAAGCGGCATTGGGCGCAGCTAGCGACACTCTTGCGCCACCACGGAGCGCCGACGGATTGGCCGCACGATTTCCTGTTTTCTGAGGCGATGGAGTAGTGAAGCGTCGAGACTTTCTATGGCTGAGCACAGCCACCGCCGTCTCAGCCTCGCCACTTTTTGCGCAAACCATCGACGCCAGCGTCACGTTGCAGATCGGTGGCCCCACTGGAATAACAATGCCGGAGAACTTTACCGGCTTGAG
>DATMOZ010000220.1:0-3563 GCA_035567995.1 Acidobacteriaceae bacterium | reverse complement strand
AACTACAGCCACCAGCGGACTATCAGGCGCGACCGACAGCGGCTGCAACCGCGGGGAGATATGCAGCGATTCGTCAAGCAGCATCGTCGCAGCAAGATAGGCCACTCCGGCGTGCTGGCCCGCGAGTGCCCGCATGTCTTCAGGTTCATCCCACGCCCAGAAAAAGATCTTTGACGCGGCCTTTTGTTCTGCCCGGAACGGTGTGGTACTCCGCGCCGGCGCCAGTGCGAGCCCGGCGGCGAGTATGAGAGCGAGTTTGCCGGCCGCGAATGATCTCATTGGGGCGTAGGCCGCCAGTATTGCGGCGCTTGCTTTGAGTGTCAAGACGAGTCCGCAGGCTATATGTGATCATCTGAACAACCCAGAGGACGCCACTATGGATTTGGGACTGTACGGAAAGAAGGCATTAGTCACCGGTTCGACCGCCGGAATCGGGCTTGCAATCGCGCGAGCGCTATACGAAGAAGGCGCAGATGTTGTCATCAACGGGCGCACTCAGCCGGCAGTTGATAAGGCGTTGGCGCAATTTATGAGCGGCGCCGGAAAAGCCAGCGGCGTCGCGGCAGACCTGGCAACTGAGGCCGGCGCACAAGAGCTGTCGGCGCGCGTGCCAAGCCTCGATGTGCTGGTCAACAATCTTGGCATCTTTGAGCCGAAACCGTTTGCCGAGATCAGCGATGACGACTGGCGACGCTTTTTCGACGCCAATGTTTTAAGCGGCGTGAGGCTGTCGCGTCGATATCTGCCGCAGATGCTTGCGCAGAACTGGGGCCGCATCATTTTCATCTCCAGCGAATCTGCCGTGCAGATTCCGGCGGAGATGATTCATTACGGCACGACGAAGACCGCGCAGTTGGCCGTCGCGCGCGGCCTCGCGGAGATGACAGTTGGCACAGCCGTCACGGTGAACAGCGTGCTGCCCGGGCCAACCAGGTCAGAGGGCGTCGAAACGTTCGTCGAGGATATGGCGAAGCACCAGGGCAAAACGAAGGCTGAAGTGGAAAAGGAATTCTTCGAAAACGTTCGACCGTCATCCCTGCTTAAACGCTTCGCGACCACGGACGAAGTGGCCGCAATGGTGGCCTTCGTCGCGGGCGTGAAGTCCTCCGCGACAAACGGGGCAGCGCTTCGAGTCGACGGTGGCGTAATTCGCAGCATTCTTTAAGTGAAGCATGCACGTTCAGGCTTGATATCCTGTTGGTTCACCCATGAGCCTGAAAGCCAAACTGGAAGCCGTCATCTACGCAGCGGAAGACCCCGTCACGCTTGCCCAACTCGCTGAACTGCTGGCGCACGAACTGCCGGTCGAGGAAGCGCACCCAGAAACGCAAACAGACACGCAAATAGATCCCCCCGAAGCGGTGCATGACGCTGCCAGCGAAGGGGCAGCCGTGGAGGAACCGCAGCCGGAAGTAACCGAATCTCCCGTAAAGTCCGAAGAACCAGAGCAGCCTGTTCTGCCCGCTGTCGCCGATGAAAAGAAGGCTGCGAAAGCGCGCGAGCGGCAACAGCGCGCCGCGTTGAAAACCATCGTCGACGAACTGATCGCTGAGTACGCGGCTTCGGAACGAGGCATGGAAATTCGCGAGATCGCCGGCGGCTATCGCATGTCGACGAAGCCGGAATATCACGACATCGTGCGCGCCTTCGTAAAAAATCTGAAGCCCGTGATGAAGCTCTCGCTGCAGGCGCTCGAGACGCTGGCCATCGTCGCCTACAAGCAGCCGGTGACCGCGCCCGAAGTGAGCGAGATCCGCGGCGTCGAATCTGCCGGTGCGCTGTCGACTCTACTGACGCGAAAACTGGTCACCACCGCCGGACGCAAACAGGTCATCGGCCGCCCGATTCTGTACAAGACGACCAAAGACTTCCTCCTGCGCTTCGGCTTGAAAGACGTGAACGAGCTGCCAAGCATGGAAGAGTTCGAAAAAATGGCCGCCGAGATCACAGAGCCCGACGACGCGCCAGACATCGCGCTGCCCGAAGTAGAAGCGGCGCTCCCGGCCGAACATGAAAGCGAACAGCCGGAGAATCCTTCGCCGCAGTCCTGAAAAATTCGGTAGTGGGTCAGTTAGACCCACTACCAAAAATTCTCTGGAACCTTCCCCTCGCCGCGCTCGTCAAAGCAGTATGCACAATGGGATCCGGCGTTCGCTCTACGTCCTGGCGCTTGCGACCGCAGGCGTTGCGGTGCTGTACACGCTTCCGCTCCCTGGCGTTCGGTCGGCTCTCCACAGCAATGCTGCGACAAAGACGGGAAGCCCCGTCGCTCCTGCGCTCGTCGAGTTATTCACGTCAGAGGGATGCTCAAGCTGTCCGCCGGCGGACGCGTTGCTCGCGCAAATACAGCGAGAGCAGCCTAACGCGGTCGTCCTCTCAGAACACGTCGATTACTGGAACCACATCGGCTGGACAGACCCGTACTCCAGCGCCGCGGCGACCGAGCGGCAGCAGGCATACAGTGAGCAGTTCAAACTATCTACCGTATACACGCCACAGATGGTGATCGACGGCACCTATCAACTGGTAGGAAACGATAAGAGCGCGGCCTATGCGGACATTGCGCGGGCCTCGGCAGCGCCCAAGCTGAAGATTTCGCTTACGCAGCCACGCCAGGATGTGGGAAATCACATTTCGTTTCATCTGACGACTGCCGCGGTGACCACACCAGCGACCCTGTACGCCGTCCTCGCGCAGAATCACGGATCGCAGCGGGTAGACCGCGGCGAAAACGGCGGCCGTACGCTGATGCACATCTCCATTGCCCGGACATTAAAGCGCATCGATACGCTCTCCGCTGGAAAGCCATTCGATGGTGACGTCACGCTCGCACTGCCCAGCGGACAAACTGCCAACGATGTCCACGTCGTCGCGTTCCTGCAGCAAGACTCGGGCGCCATCATCGGCGTCGCCACTACGGCGGCCGCGCGATAGACCGCCGTCGCTTCGCTGTCTGATGCCTTTCCCGAAGCAGGTTCGGTTCGGACATATTCCTAGCCTGCAGATCTTTCCGGAATTCACTGGGTGCCACATGCGCGACTCGCTTGAAGGCTTTGCTGAACGTGGCGTCGGAGTCATAGCCTACAGATCTTGCCACATCAATCATCTTCTTATCGGTGTTCTGTAACAGCGCTGCGGCCTTCTGCATTCTCCAGGATGTTAGGTATTCAAGCGGTGTCTCGCCGACCATTTCCTTAAAGCGCAATGCGAAAGCGGAACGAGACATACCACAGGCCACGGCCAGCGTTTCAACCGTCCAGGCGGCGTCGAGTTTCTGATGCATGATTCTGAGAGCCACACCGATGTGCGGATCGAAGAATGCCCGAAGCAATCCTTGATTGCAGGCTCCCGATCTGGACTCGAAATGAGCACGCAGACACTGCACGAACAAGATGTCTGTAAGGCGTTGCACAACGAGTCCCGACCCCGGAGCCGGATTTGCCATCTCGGATGCAAGCATCGTCATCGTCGCGCGCACCGCAAGAGTCTGCGGTTGATCGGATCGTGTCACGATGAGCGGAGGAAGCACGCGCCCAAGAGGTTTCAAGCTGGTTGCACTGAAT
>DATMOZ010000219.1:0-3534 GCA_035567995.1 Acidobacteriaceae bacterium | reverse complement strand
TGCTGGATCCATCTCCATCGCTGTGCCGTTCTGTTCTGACGCAATCATCATCGCGGCCATCGATGCCGTGCCAGAGGGATGCACGTGCGCGAATACCGAGCCATCGCGCTTGATAAAAGCCGCGTGCCCGGTCATACCCATGTAGAGCGCCATATCGCTGGGCGGTTTACCGTCTTTGTCGAGCAGGCGAAAGCGAAATTCGTACGCTTTGTTGGCGACCAGGTCAGCAGGCCGATCCCACTGCATTCGATAAGCATCGGGCAGGTGAAACTCGGTTGAGTTTTCGACGGGGCTGCCGGCTGGTGTCGCAGCGCCCATCGCATCGTCTCCGGTGAGAGGCCGACCTGGGAGGTTCTGCGGGACTTCTATTTGTGCGGTGAGCGTCTCGGGGAATCCGGTCGCATGGACGACGTCCGCGTACAGGTGGTACTGACCGGGCGGCATCGCCGGCAACTGAAGCTGAAACAATCCGGGGGCGCGCCTTTCCGGGTGCAGGTGATACACGACGTCGAGCGCAGGCCAGCGCACTGCGTACAAGTGCATGAGGTGGTCGTGATCTGGGATGAAGTCGTCGAGTTGAAGCAGCTTCTTGCGGCGGGCATCAGAGGGCGCATTGGAGAGCGCCAGATCGAGCACGCCTGTTGTGCCGAGTGTCGGGCGCATCATCGACGGCCGGTAAACTTTCTTTGCGTAGCTCGACGCTTCAGTGTTCCACCATGTGGCGCCGAGCCCGACTGCGGTTATGAGCACAATAAGTGCGACGGCAGTAGCAGCCGCGGCGCGCTTACGGCTGCGGCGGTCGGGCTGGGCGGACGGCGGAAGCTGAGCTTCGCGCAGGGCGGCTGCGGTGATTCCGACGAGGCCTGCGATGAGGAGCAGTCCGAGGAACGCAAGCAGAGCGCCGAGGCTGCGCGTCATTTTCAACGTCGTCATCGCCACGGCGGGTATAGGCACGGACACGACACTGTGACCCGCAGCGCCGTCGACCTGGAATCGCACTTGCCATGAGCCACTGTCCATCAGCCACAGGCTGCCGGTGAAGAATTGCGGGTCTTGCGCAGAGCGATGCATCGCATCCGGCGTTGGCGGGTGATCCGCGCCTTCGCCGGTCAGGGGCATCGGCGCTATCCGGATCGCGCTTACGTCGGGGCCGGAGGCCCGGACTTCGATAGTGGCCACTCCCGGGATGACCTGTGGAGGCCGCATGGTGACATACAGTTTGTAGGGGCCTGCATTGGTTTCGACGAACACGTTTGGCGACCCGACGTGGGCGGACGCCGGAAGAGACGCGCACAACAACGCTGCGAGCAGCAAAAGGCGATTCAACGTTTCACCTCGCGCATCCAGCCGCCTAGCTTTTGTCCGAGGAAAACGCACACGCTCGCGTAGAACATCGCGAGGAGCAGGCCGATCCAGAGTTGCAGGCCGTGTTGGGGATGGACAAAGACGCGCAACACGTCCGGCGAAGTTGACGGCTCGAAATACTGAAAGTATCCAGTGCCCAAGAAGCGATTTTCAGCCGCCTTGGACATCAGAAAATTTGCGAACGGCCATTGGACGGCGAGCAGCGTCAGGATGAAAACCGGGCCGCTGACCAGGGCCACGAGCCACGCGTTCCACTGGCGCGTCCGCCACCACAGCAGGTCGAGCGCGAAAGCGGGAACGATGAGCAGGATAGGGAACTTCGGCGGAATGAACTGCGTCACAGGATGTAGCACCGGGCCGAGCCTGGGTGATGCGGGAAAAAGTGGGAGTATCAGAATCAAGCCGATGACGAAGAGCGTGTAAATCGCGGCTTCCACCGTAGAGGCGAATCGAAAGCGCGAAGCCTGCCACAGCATCGCGAGATAAAGAGGAACACCGAGCGCCATCGCTTTGTATGCGACTGAGTTGTGGAGATATATGTCCCACGAATATTCCATGCGGAAGAACATGTTCAGTATGAGCATCATTCCGCCGATGTAGAGGATCATCCATTGCAACTGTCTGTGCTGGCGGCCTTCGCTGCGATTCATCAAACCGATGAGCAGGATCAGCGAACCCAGACAGATCGCGAAGATACCAATCGTGAGCACGACGTGCGGCGGGCTGATGATTTTCACGTCGAGCCCGTACGCGTTATGCCACCAGTTATCGAACGGCGCCGACGTGAGCATCGCAATGCCACCCCAGGCTGCCAGAAAAGCGCCGAGCGGCGCACGCAGTCCGAAGACCTGAACTGACGATGCGACGAATTCCGGCTTGCGCAAAATGTTTGTAGCAAACACCAAATAGCCACATGCAATGCCCGCAAGCACGCCGCACGCGTAGATCGCGATGTGTGCCGGCGTCCAGAAGCTGTCCCGGCCGATGGAGCGATGCCACGAGACGTCCCAGTGCGCGCCAATCGCGACCGAAGTTACGGCCACGGTCACGCACCACAGATACCAGGGGATGCGACGGGTCTGCGCGTGCACATGCGGTTTATTTGAGGCGACTGAAACAGTTGCCATTGTGTCCTCCGCAGTGCTGAAGGGGGCCCGCCACTATCCTACTGCGGGTTCGGTTCTTCTGCGATGCGACAATCGAAGTACCGATGAAACGCATCGCAGTTTATGTCTCTTTGTGCATTGTGTGGGGATCGACCTGGGCCGTGATCAGCGTGCTCGTCAGCCAGGTTGCGCCTCTGCGCAGCGCGGCGGTGCGCTTTGTACTGGCGGGCTTGCTGCTGCTGCCGATCGCTCTGATCCGTCGCGTGCGGTGGCCGTTGCGCAGCGAATGGCGTGCTATCGCGCTGATGTCGGTGCTGATGTTCGGCGTTCCGTATGCCCTGATCTTCTGGGCGGAGCAGCACATCAGCTCCAGCCTGACGGCGGTGCTTTACGCAGCGATGCCTCTCTTTATGGCGCTGCTGACTCCGCTGATGAACGGGCGACGCGTTCCGCGCGCGGCGATGCAGGCCATTCTGCTTGGATGGGGCGGCCTGCTGGTCGTGCTCTCCGGAGCCTTGACTGCTTCTCACGCGCAGACAGGGGCGGCGATCGCCGTGCTGATAAGCGTGGTGTGCCAGGCATTTGCTGCACTCGCGGCGAAGCGTCAACTGAGCGAGATTTCACCGCTGATGAGCAATTCGCTTTCGATGCTTGGCGGAGGTCTAGTCTTGTCTCTTGGTTCGGCGGTGCTTGAGCGTCACACAGCGAGTCACTGGACGCACGACGCGATTGGCGCGTTGTGGTTTTTGATCATCGTGGCGAGCTGCTATGGGTTCACGACGTACTTCTGGCTGCTGCAGAAAATGGAGCCTTATAAAGTCGCGACGATGCAACTCATTATTCCGCTGGTTGCGATTGCAGAGGGGGCGCTATGGCTACGGGAGCGAGTGCCGCTGCCGATGTTGTTCGGGTCGGCCATTGTTCTTGCGAGCGTGGGGTTCGTGCTGCGGGCCGGTAGTCACGCGGATGAACCTATCTCGGTACTGGTCGAAGAGGTTCCCGCGCCGTAGGCATGGCTTTACACTAAGGCGAATGGCTGCGTCGATGTACATCGTCGTTGAAG
>DATMOZ010000218.1:0-2579 GCA_035567995.1 Acidobacteriaceae bacterium | reverse complement strand
GCAGCAGTCGAAGTTGCTTCGCGTTCTGGAAACGGGCGAAATGGAGCGCGTAGGCTCTTCGAAGACCCAGAAGGTCAATGTGCGGATGCTTTCGGCGACCAACGCGGATTTGAGAGCTGAATGCTCTGCTGGACGATTTCGTGAAGACCTTTTGTTCCGTCTGAACACAGTCGAGATCAGCCTGCCTCCCTTGCGCGAACGGCGTGAAGATATTCCGGCGCTGGCGGCACATTTTCTGGCACGATATGCGGCGCGCTATCGCAGGCCGATACAGGGCTTGGAACCGGCGGCGCTCCAGATGATGCTGCACTATGGATGGCCGGGCAACGTGCGAGAGCTGGATCACACCATTGAACGTGCTGTCCTGATGGCACGCGGAGAGCGAATCGAAACTGCAAATCTGGGACTAAACGCGCAACGAGGTGCGGCGCAGAGCATGGATGAGATGAGCCTGGAGGCCGTAGAGGCAATTCTGATTCGTAAGGCGTTGGCGCGTGCGAATGGTAATGTGAGCCATGCGGCCGATGCGCTTGGATTAAGTCGCGGAGCGCTGTATCGTCGCATCGAAAAATATGGGCTCTGAAGAACCGGACGGAACGATAGCAGGTGGCGACCCGCGGCTTACCCGTGTGCCGTTTGCAAGATCGGGACGGCGGCTAAGCTTCGAGAGGCGGCTGCGACTGTGGCTGTACTTGCTCGGCATGCCGATGGCGTTCCTGTGCTGGCTTTTGTTGCGGCAATATTCAATTGACCCGTTGGAACAATTCTTTGTTCTGCTGGCTTTGGTGCTGGGATGGGCATTCGCTGTTTCTCTTCTGATGGAGCAGATCGTTCGACCGCTGCAGACGCTGGCGAATGTGGTGGCCGCGCTACGCGAGGATGACTACTCCTTTCGTGCTCGGGGAGGACAGAGGGATGATGCGGTGGGCGATCTGGCTCTGGAGGTGAACCGGCTCGCGGGCACGCTGCAGGGACGGCGTGCGGGCGCCCTGGAGGCTATGGCTTTGGTCGAACGAGTGATGCGTTCCATGCAATCGCCAGTGCTCGCGTTCGACACTGAAGGCAGGTTGAGGCTGTTGAATGCCGCGGGCGAACGGGCATTCGGGCTGCGAGGACAAACCGCACTGGGGCGTCCTGCGACGCAGTTGAAGCTGGAGGAGCTGCTTTATGTGGGAGACGACGATGTCATCTCGCTGGGCAGGGGACAGCAGCCGGCGCGATGGGTGGTGAAGAGGACGAGCTTTCGGTTGCGTGGCGTTCCACATACACTGCTCGTGCTTTCGGATGTGAGTGCGGCGTTGCGGGAGGAGGAGAGGCTTGCGTGGGAGAGATTGATTCGCGTGCTCGGGCACGAGATTAACAACTCATTGACGCCGATTAAATCGATTGCGGGGAGCCTGCGCAGCCGGCTTGCGGCACTGAACGATGTATCGGGCGAGCGGGCCGACTTTGAACGTGGGCTCGAGGTGATAGAGAATCGGTCGGAGTCGTTGAATCGTTTCTTGCAGGCGTATCGACAGTTGATGGGCCTGCCTGCGCCAAAGCTGAGTGCGGTGTCGCTGGCGGCCCTGGTGGAACATGTTGCGCAATTGGAGCGACGGGTCGCTGTGACCGTGACATCGACCGCGGACGTGGTGTTGCAGATCGACAAGGATCATATTGAACAGGCACTCATCAATCTGGTACGCAATGCTGCTGACGCGGCTTTGAGTCCGGATGCCATCGACGGAAATGAAGCGCAAGTCGATATCTCATGGCAGACCAGCGGGGCAGAGGTCGTCATTGCGATCCTCGATAATGGACCTGGGTTGACCAACGCCGGTAACCTGTTCGTACCGTTTTATACGACCAAGCCGGGTGGCACCGGAATCGGCCTTGTCCTTGCGCAGCAAATTGCTCAGGCGCATCGAGGATCAGTCCAGTTGGCTAATCGAACGGACGGACATACAGGATGCAAGGCGGATCTGAGATTGCCCCTGGCGGGATAGACCAGGCTGAAAGAACCGCGCCCTTCGGTGAACCCTGCCTGTCTTCTCCTTTTAATTACTGAGGTGAAAAACAAGGCGTGCCAAATGCGGGTGCACCATGCACAATAGCTCACAGATCAAAAAAATGAGGTGAGCGATGACTTGTAAAGCGGAAGACCTGCGACAGATTCCCCTGTTTGCCTTGCTTGATGACGATGAAATGGCCGTCCTGGCGGCGCAGGTCGAGATCAAAAAGTTTGCCCCGCGTCAGCGCATCTACAAGATCGGGGAACCTGGTAAACACGCCTACGTGATGATGTCCGGCATGGTGCGGGTGACGACTGTGGACGAGGATCATCAGGAGGTGCTGGTGGATGCGCCCAGTTGTGGCGATTTCTTTGGCTTTGCCTCGATGCTTGATGATACCCCCCACCAGACCACCGCACTCGCAATGGAAGAGACGGTCTGTCTCGAAGTGAGCCGTGATGATATTGCGGTTCTGCTTCAGCAGAAGCCGATGGCGGGAATGGATATGCTGACCGTTGTGAGCCGCCAGTTTCACGCCTCGCAACAGTTGGTGCGAGTTCGAGCCAGCCGCAATTCGAATGACGT
>DATMOZ010000217.1:0-2561 GCA_035567995.1 Acidobacteriaceae bacterium | reverse complement strand
CAGCCGCTCTGCGATGCGGCGGCTGTTCACAAACAAAATCGTCGAGGTCCGCTCTCGCACCAGTTCCAGCAGCCGCGGATGGATCGCGCTCCAGATCGATGTCCGCTTCGGCCCCTGCGAGGCCGGCCCGCTTGGCTGCTCCTCAATCTGCCCCAGGCGCGCCATGTCTTCCACCGGAACTTCAATCTTCAGCTCCAACCGCTTCTTCGCGTTCGCAGCAACGATCGCCACCGGGCGAAAATCGATCGCCCTTCCCGCATCTGAGGCCCCGGCAACGACAGGCGCATCGCCCACCCACTCGGCTTCCAACTCCTTCGTAATCTCGCGCGTCTTCTCCGCATCCGAGAGGATTGCCTTCTCATCCTGATGAGGCGCGTTGCGGCCCCGTCGCGCAGCGATGGGGCGTGCCGAGGAAGGACCTGCTTCTTCTTGCTGGCTGACCAGCGGCGGCAGCGCCTTCGGCGTCGCCCCCGCCATGAACTGCGCTACTTCTTCCAGCGGGCGCTGCGTCGCAGAGAGTCCAATCCTCTGCAGCGGTCTTCCTGTAATCGCCTGCAATCGCTCGAGCGAAAGCGCAAGGTGCGCGCCGCGCTTCGTCGGCACCATCGCGTGAATCTCATCGATGATCACCGTGTCGACCGTCTCCAGCGTCGCCGCCGCATTCGAAGTAAGCAGCAGATACAGCGACTCCGGCGTAGTAATCAGAATCTCCGCCGGGTGCCGCGCAAACCGCGCGCGATCGCGCTGCGAAGTATCGCCCGTCCGCACAAGAATGTCCGGCTCGCGAAAGTCCACCCCACGCTGTCGCGCCAGGTTCGCGATTCCTGCCAACGGCGAGCGCAAATTTCGTTCCACATCGACTGCCAGCGCCTTCAACGGAGAAACGTAGACCACGCGGCATCCGGTGCGTGTGTCAGCCGGATCACGCCGCAACATCAGCTTGTCCAGACACCACAAGAAAGCTGTCAGCGTTTTGCCAGTGCCTGTCGGCGCAAGAATCAGCGTCGAATCGCCGCGCGCAATCGCCGGCCAGCCCTGCCGCTGCGGTGCCGTCGGCCTCTCAAACACCGCGCGAAACCACTCCGCCGTAATCGGATGAAACAGCCCGAGCGCTTCCTCTTCTTCCTGCGGAGTAGTAATCGGGCTCTCCTTCGCCGCCACGTTCGACCGAATCGTCGATGTCTTCTTCTTCACCATAAGAGGAGTGTTATCGCGATCCGCATCCACTAGATGCTTTGGTAACAAACTTCTCGATTAACGTCGGATTGCACGCCTTCTATACGATGCGCTTTTCAATTGCTTGCCACACACAAGGCCACGCTTTAGCCTTCATCCCATGGATTTCACCAAGCTCTCGCGCGACGACGTAGGCCGTCTCGCTCAAGCGGCGACCGCCGCAGCTGCGAACGCCTACGCGCCTTACTCCCACTTTCGCGTGGGCTGCGGGCTGCTGCTCTCCAACGATGAAGTCGTATCCGGTGCAAACTTTGAAAACGCCTCGTACGGGCTCACGATCTGCGCTGAACGCGCGGCCGTAGCGCAAGCCATCACCGTTTACGGGCCGAATATCCGCATCGGTGCCATTTATATCGTCAATTGGAACGAAGCCGCCAGCGCGCCCTGCGGAGCCTGCCGCCAGGTCCTTTGGGAATTTGCGGCTCCCACCGCGCAGGTCTTCTTCCCCACCGAGCGCGGCCTCGAGCAGCAGCCACTCTCCGCACTGCTGCCCTTCGGCTTCCAGTTGCGACTGTAAACAACCGCTACTTCGGCGGCGACTATTCCGGTCGCGACCGAACGAACGCGAACCGCTGCTTAAGCCGCAGAAACGGCCGCTCAAAGAACCTGTACGAAAGGTGCGCGATCACAAAAGTCAGGATCAACACAACCGCCGTCCCGAATGCAGGGGTCAGAGTTCCGGGAAGATGCATCACCGCCGTCCCTTCACTCAGCCAGCGGGCCGCCTGCTTGAAGACCAGATACAAAATCAATGAGTGGAAGATGTAAAGGCCATAAGAAATGCGGCCCAGATAGGCCAGCCAGCGCGGTACATACTTTCCCGGTGCGCCGAGCACCGCAAGCAGAAACAGCGCGCACCCGACGACGATCAGCCCCCAGCCGGCGAACGCACCACCAACCGAGGGATGCGCATCCCAGCTCTTCACTCCGGGTCCGATCACCGCCGCTACCCAGCAAGCTGCCGCCAGAACAAAAACGGCAACGCGCGCGACCCAGGGCCACTGCGGCAGCCGCCCACGCAGTGCGATCGCAAGCAGCGCTCCCGCAGCAAAGAACTGGAACTGCACCCAGCTATCCGTCCACTCGCCGTTATCGCCAACCGTATGCACGCGCGCATAGCGGAAGATCGTGAAATACGCGATCGCGATCAACAGCACGCTAACGAACTTGAGTGCCTTCTTACCTCCGAACCGCACCAGCATCGGAACAAAAATGTAGAACTGCTCTTCAATCGAAATGCTCCACAGCGGATCGACAGGCCCTGCAATCCATCCGTGTTTCAGGATGTACCAGTTCCCCGCAAACAACGAGAAGGCCAGCCACGA
>DATMOZ010000216.1:0-3931 GCA_035567995.1 Acidobacteriaceae bacterium | reverse complement strand
AATCTGAAAGGGGAACAACTGGATGGCAGTACCAGTCTCACAGGCTTGGACAGTCGCTTCATACGTGATGAAGCAGCGCATCAAGGGGCGCAAACGGTATCCGCTGGTGCTGATGCTGGAGCCGCTCTTTCGCTGCAATCTCGCGTGCGCGGGCTGTGGCAAGATCCAGTATCCCGCGCATATTTTGAAGAGTGAATTGTCGGTTGAGGAGTGCATGAAGGCGGTCGATGAAGTGGGCACGCCGATGGTTTCCATTCCTGGCGGCGAGCCGCTGATGCACCCGCAGATCAAAGAGATTGTCGAGGGCCTGGTAGCGCGGAAGAAGTACATCTACCTGTGCACGAATGCGTTGCTGCTGAAAGAAAAGCTGCACCTGTTCAAGCCGAGCAAATATCTCTCGTTCTCAGTGCATTTGGATGGACAGAAAGAACATCACGACCTTTCGGTCTGCCGCGAAGGCGGCTGGGAGATCGCGATGGAAGGTGTGCGGGCTGCGGTGGCTGCGGGCTTCCGCGTGACGACGAATACAACGCTGTTTGACGGCGCAGACCCGAACAGCGTGCGTGCACACTTCGACGAAATGATGGAAGCCGGCGTTGAGAGCATGATGCTGTCTCCCGGCTACACCTATGACAAAGCGCCGGACCAGAACCATTTCCTGGGTAAGGCGAAGTCGCGGAAGATGTTTCGCGCGATCCTGTCGAACCGCAAGAAGGGCTGGCGGTTCAATTCGCATCCGCTGTTCCTTGAATATTTGATGGGGCACCAAAACTTCAAGTGCACGCCGTGGGGAATGCCGACGTACAACGTGTTTGGTTGGCAGAAGCCGTGCTATCTGCTGCAGGACGGATATGCGGACAGCTTCCAGGAATTGATGGATGCCACTGAGTGGGCGCGGTACGGCACCGACAGCGGGAATCCACAGTGCGCAAACTGCATGGTGCATTCCGGCCATGAGGCTTCGGCGGTGGATTACAACTTTGGTTCGCTGAAGGGCTTCATTAAGACGGCGAAGGCGTACATGTCATCGTTGTATCCGGATGAAGGTGCGCGGAAGCTGTTGAACGAGTGGAAGCCGGCGCATGCGGCGCCATTGGTGCAGATCGAGCCAAAGGTGAACAGTCGCGAACTGCAGCCCACCTCAGGAGACTAAGCCACATGGCAACTGAACAACAGGAAGCACCGAAGCTCGAACAGTTGTCGCACGCGTCGCCGGACGAAATCGAAGTAGCCGCGGGGCGCGAGCGTGAGAATCTTGAGGGATGGATTCCTAAGCTTGCGACGGACGAGGAGATTCGCGAGGCGCTGGAGAAGGCGTTTGATTATCGCGGCGATGTGACGATCACTCTGAAGCAAGGCGACGTTGTGGAAGGGTACATCTTCGACCGGCGATCGGGCTCGTCGCTGAACGATTCGTTTGTGCGAATCATTCCGGCGAAAGGCGATCGCACCAAGCGCAATGTGGCATACAGCGATATTGCGGCGCTTGCATTTACGGGACGCGATACGGCGGCGGGAAAGAGCTTCGAAGCGTGGATGAAGAAGTATTGGGAAAAGAAGGCGGCCGGCGAGAAGAACATTCAGATCGAAGCCGAGGTTCTCGACTAACACGCCCAGCGCCTCTCGAACCGCGCCAGTTAAAAATGAAAATATTTCTGACAGGCGCTACAGGATTCATAGGTAACCATGTAGCGCGATCGCTGGCAGATGCCGGGGCGGACCTGCGCATTTTGACCCGCAAGACGAGCAATCTGAAATCTCTAGCGGGCGTTCGCGGCGATATGGTCGTCGGCGATCTTCGCGATGTCGAGTCGCTGCGCTCTGCGGTCGCCGGATGCGATGCGGTGATGCATGTTGCGGCGGACTACCGTCTCTGGGTCACCGATCCGGATGCGATGTACGCGGCGAATGTGCAGGGGACTCGTGAGTTGTTGAGGCTTGCGCGCGAGGCGAATGTCAGACGCGTGGTTTACACGTCGAGCGTGGCGACGATGGGCTTTAAGGCCGACGGGACGGTTGTTGATGAGGCGACTCCGGTCTCACTTGACGACATGATCGGGCACTATAAACGGTCAAAGTTTCTTGGGGAGCAGGAAGCGATTTCTGCGGCTCGGAACGGCCAGCAGGTGATGATTCTCAATCCGACGACTCCGATTGGAGCGGGCGATGTGAAGCCGACGCCGACAGGGCGGATCGTCGTCGATTTTCTGAAACATAATTTTCCGGCGTACATGGACACAGGCTTGAACCTGGTCGATGTGGCGGAAGTCGCGCGTACGCATGTTGCTGCGCTGGAGCGCGGGACGCCCGGGGAGCGGTACATTCTTGGTGGAGAGAACCTGACGCTGAAGCAGATGCTTGATCGGATGTCTGGGCTGACAGGAGTTCCTTCGCCGACAATGCGGGTGCCGCATGCGGTCGCCATGGCGTTCGCCGTCTTCGATGAGACGGTGACGGGGCGGATTCGCGGGAAAGAGCCGCGAGCCACTGTGGAAGCAGTGCGTATGGGCAAGAAAAAAATGTTTGCTTCTTCGGCGAAGGCGGAGAGGGAACTGGGGTTCAAGGTTCGACCTGTGGATGATGCGCTGCGGGCGGCGATCGATTGGTTTCGCGCGCAGGGGTATGCGCCCGCGGCATGAGGCCGCGCGTTGCCATCATTGCTGCTTTGCCACGCGAGATCAGTGGCCTGGTGAGTGGCTGGCCTCGTGATCAAACGTCGTCGGCAAAAAATGTTCGCGTCTACTCGAGTGACGGCGCGATTGTGGTGTGTGCCGGGATGGGCACGAATCGTGCGATGGTTGCGGCAGGTGAAGCGCTTTCGCGCGGGCCGGTTTCGCAGTTCATTTCCGCCGGGTTCGCGGGAGCTTTGCATGATGGGCTGAAAGTTGGGGATGTGGTTCGTCCGAGCGTGGCGGTCGACGCAAGGACGGGCGAGCGGTTCTTCGCCGAGGGCGGGAAGGGCACATTGGTGACCGGTGCATCGGTCGCGGGAGTGAGCGAGAAGTTGCGGTTGAGGTCGAGTTACGGTGCTGAGATTGTTGATATGGAAGCGGCGGCCGTTGCGCGAGTGGCGGCGCAACAGGGCGTCCCGTTTGCGGCGATCAAAGCGGTTTCAGACGAGTACGATTTTGAGATGCAGGAGTTGGGGGAGTTTGCGACTGCGTCCGGCCAGTTCAGGGAGTTCGCATTTGCAATGTTTTTGATGACGCATCCGCGCCTCTGGAAAAGAGCGGCGCGTCTTGCCGGGGGCAGCAGAGTGGCGCTCAAGGCTCTTACTGCTGAGTTGCGCCACGAGATAGCGAGACAAAATAGATGAGTGTGATGGAGCGAGTTGAAAACGAAACGCGTGCACACAATGTGCCCGCGACGATGCGGGCCGCGGTGTATCGCGGTGTGAATGATGTTCGCGTCGAGACGATTCCCGTGCCTGAGATTGGTGCCAGCGAGGTGCTGGTGCGCATCGACACTTGCGGCATCTGCGGGACAGATCTGAAAAAAATCCATACTGGGTCACATTCTGCTCCGCGTGTGTTTGGCCACGAAATGGCTGGCACGATTGCCGCTGTCGGCACCGGCGTGACGAAGTTCGCGGTGGGTGATCGCGTGATGGCGTTCCACCACATTCCTTGTGGCACCTGCTATTACTGCCGCAAGCAGACGTTCGCGCAGTGCGAGGTGTACAAGCGCGTCGGATGCACTGCCGGATTTGAGCCGGCAGGCGGCGGCTTTGCTGAATACATTAGGGTGATGGATTGGATCGTAGAGGGCGGGCTGGTGCGTGTTCCCGATCATGTTCCGTTCGAACAGGCGGCGTTTATCGAGCCGGTGAATACCTGCTTGAAAGCGATCAAGAACTTGAATCTCGCCGCTGACGAAACGGTGCTGGTGATCGGCCAGGGCCCGATTGGCATCCTGCTGGCTGCGCTCGCAA
>DATMOZ010000215.1:0-4102 GCA_035567995.1 Acidobacteriaceae bacterium | reverse complement strand
GACGGCCACATCTGGGTCTACATCCCCGCCGCAGGAGCAGGCCGCGTCCGCGCCGGCGATCCCTCGCTTCCGCCCATCCCCGAAGTGCCAAAGTTCTCCACGCGATTCCGCAGCGCGCATCTCTCCGCCGACCTGCCCTGCAACGTCGACCACGGAATCATCGGCCTGATGGACCCGGCCCACGGCCCTTTCGTCCACCAAGCCTGGTGGTGGCGGTCGCGCGCCAGCATCCACGAAAAAGAAAAGCAGTTCGAGCCGATTTCGCAGGGATTTCGCATGTCAGCGCACGCGCCCTCCGGCAACAGCGCGCCGTATAAGTTGCTCGGCGTGTACGGCGAACCCATCGTCACGACGATCGATTTCGTCCTGCCCAACCGCCGTTACGAGACGATCCGCTGCGGCAACAAATGGTTCGCCTCGCTCACGACAGTAACGCCGGTCACTGCGCGTACGTCACGCATCGACGTCGTCGCAGCGTGGAACATCTTTTACGCCGTGCCGTTCGTCACGACGATAGCGAAATATTTCGGTGCCCGGTTCGTCGATCAGGACCGCCAGACAATGGTGGAGCAGGCGCGCGGCCTGCGCTACAACCCCGCCCTGATGCTGATCGACGACGCAGACAAGCCCGCAAAGTGGTACTTCGCACTGAAGCAGGCAAGGCTCGAAGGGCGGGCGAATGATCCCGCGGCACACCCGCTGCAAGGGCCAGTCATGTTGCACTGGCGCAGCTAAGCGCGCTGAAGCCCTCAGTTCCCGGTGACCGGGTCGGTCACCCTGCCGAACTTTTTCTCAGCATGAAAAACCGCGTCCGTCATCGCATCGCGCGCCTCGGTGCCGATGATCGCGGTGCCATGTCCCATCGCGACTCCATCGAGGTCCAGCATCATCAGCTTGTGCGCGCTTTCGAGCGCGGTGCGCGCATGCCACGTCGCTATATTCGCCAGCCCAAAGTACCAGGGCGCGTCACCGACGACGCGCAGGCGCGCGTAGCCGACCAGCGCATCACCGGCAAGTAGCGTTCCGTCCCGCTCATCGAGAAACGCCAGATGTCCGGGAGTATGCCCTCGCGTCTCGATCACGCGCAGATGGCCCACATGATCGCCCTCCTTCAGCAACTCCGTCGGCTGCGTCTTCGCCCCGGGATAGATGCCGCGCGGTTTAGCGCGGGGCTCGTCAGGATCGACCGACAGGTCTTTCTTCAGCAGGCGCGATTCACGATCGCCGATCAGCACCGCGGCATTCGGCAGCGCAGCCGCCATCCCGTCGAGCGACCCAATGTGGTCCACATGACTATGCGTCAGCAGAATGCGTTGAATCGGCCCGCGCAGATGCTTCGCAGCCTCGAGAATCAGCCCGGTCGAGCCCGACAGATTCGTGTCGACCAGCGTCAGCCCGTCATCTTCCTGCACCAGAAAACAGTTCACACAGCCCAGGCGCGTCAGCTGCGTCAGGTACGAAGTCAGCCTCTTGCTTTGCATTGCTGCTCCAATCGTGCGGCTGCCCGTCCGCTAGTCCGGCGCGTCGTCAGTTCTCAGGCGCTCCGCCTGTATCAGCAGCGCGTGGCCCAGCGCGCGATACCGGTCGGCCAAAGGCGACGTGCCGTTGCCATCGCTTCCAGAGCGGAAGCGTGACACCCATACCTCATGCCAGATGTTCTGCGCCTGCCAAAGGTTGACTTCAAACGGAAATTCGCGCAGCAGTTGAGCCAGTTCCAGCGCTTCATCCACTGAGGCACGCAGGTAATCCGTCGTCATGCCGGAAGTGTCGAGCAGCCGCAAGCGCAATTTATCCATCGCCCGCTTCATGCGCTGGCTGGCGATGTAGCCGAGCAGCACCGTATTGAACTCGACGTGATCGGTTCGACCGAGCCGCAGTAACGTCCGCACGCGGCCCCCGTCCAGCGTTTCCGCTTCCAGCTCCTGGCGCAGGGCTGCGTTGACGGCGAAACCGGCGGCCAGCTTCAACGACGGAGGCAGCGGCATACCGCTCCCGCCAAGATAGTGAAGCAGCGATGCATGATCGTCGTACAGCTTGCGCAGGCTGGTTTCCACCTCCGCCACCGTCGCGTTAAGAATGCGGTCGAGGATGCGCCGCTGTTCATCGCGAAACAGCGAGCTCAACGAATATCCAATGCCGCCGAAGTAGCCGTCGATCAGCCGCATCACCTCCGGCAGATTGGCGCGCACCACCGCATCCTCCACCGAAGCGGTGAAGGCGGTGAAAGCCGCGTCGTCTTCCGGCCGGTGCAGCTTTACCGCGGCCGACAGGTTCTGATCGCCGAGATGCAAAACGGCAAATGCGGTTGAGCCCGTCTCTCCCGTAATGCGCGTGTGCACATCCGCGGTGCCCAGCGCGATCTGACCCCGCCCCGAGTGGAAGCTGTCGAAGCTGCGCCGGCGCACTTCGTAACAGAAGAGAGGAGCCGTCTCAGGATAATTCTCAAACAGCGAGCTGATGGCGTAGTGCGCGCCGAACGCCTGCAGGCTGATCGCGCGCGCCAGCACGTCGCGGCGATACACATTTGCGCCGGTGCCGACCTCTGGCACGTTACTCTTGGCGTGAGCCAGCCGCTCGATAAATTTTGCCTCGATCTTCAGGCCCACGGCGCCGAACAGCTCCTTCGCAAGCTGCAGCGCACGTCCGGCATACGCGATGATCTGCACCGTCTCGATGCCCGATATCTCGTCAAAGAACCAGCCGCAGCTCGTGTACATCAGCATCGCGTGCCGCTCCAGCTCGAGCAGCTTCAGCGCGATGACACGCTCGTCTTCCGATAGCGGATGCGTCGCGTACTGATCGAAGAAGCGGTGCAGGTTCTCATCGCTGCGATCGAGAATCACCCGGATGTACGCATTCCGCGCGTGATCGAAGTCAGTAAAGACCCGGCCAGCAGCGAGTACGGTATGTGGCAGCAGCGAGTCGCGCAACTCGTCCAGGGCCTGGCGTAAAGGAGCGCGCCACTTTTGATTCCAGCCCTCGCGGCCGCCGCCGCAGCCGCAGTCCGCGCGCCACCGCTCCACCCCGTGAAAGCAGCTCCAGCTGGAGTGGTCGACGATCTCCGCTTCCCGCTCCGGCGGAAAGATCGAGAGAAACTGACCGTAGTTCGTGATCTTCGCGTGGCCCTGCTCCTCGATCCACAGCAGCGCGTAGCTCAGCGCCATCTCGCCGTGACGATGATGGTGGCCGTAGCTTTCTCCATCGGTGGCGATGTGGACCAGCTGCGGCCGGTTGCGCGAGTCGTCGAACCCCTTGATCAGGCGTCGCGCAAAGCCTTCGCCGCTATTCAGCAGACCTTCAAAAGCAACCGCGCGTGAGGCCGGTCCATCGTAGAAAAAAACGGTAATGCTGCGGCCGTCTCTCAGGTTCACGCGATAGGGCTCGCGCGTATCGACTGAGCCGTTCGGCGTCTCCGTCCAGCCGTGCAGCGCATCTGTAACTGTGCCGGTTACAGATATTCCGCGTACGCGCGCGCACTGGTTCGGCGCGAGCACCGTGAACCGAATCCCCTCCTGCGCCATGATGTCGAGCGATTCAAGATCGACGGCGGTTTCAGACAGCCACATGCCTTCCGGCCGGCGGCCGAAGCGATGCTCAAAATCTTCCATGCCCCAGCGAATCTGCGTGCGCTTGTCGCGCGTCGATGCCAGCGGCATGATGATGTGGTTGTAGACCTGCGCCATCGCCGAGCCATGCCCGCCAAAACGAATCTGGCTGGCGCGGTCCGCGTCCACCACCATGCGATAGGTGCGCTGCGCATGCTCATCCATCCACCACAGCAGCGTCGGGCCGTAGTTATAACTGATACGCGAGTAGTTGTTGACGATGCGGATGATCTCGTTCTGTCCGTCGACAACACGAGATGCGCCGTTCGGCGCGTAACACTCCGCCGTGATGCGCTCGTTCCAATCGTGGTACGGCGCGGCGGAGTCCTGTATCTCGACCATCTCAATCCACGGGTTCTCCCGCGGAGGCTGATAGAAGTGGCCGTGGACGCACACGTAACGTTGACTGGTGTCAGGCATGAAGGGTATTTGTCCGGCGAGATGAAACTCGCACTACTTCTGTTGAAGCTTCAGTTTCTGCGCTGCTCGTCGCTCAA
>DATMOZ010000214.1:0-3336 GCA_035567995.1 Acidobacteriaceae bacterium | reverse complement strand
GCAGAAGTGGAGAAATTCATCTGTGCCGAAGGTGTTGTATTCAGGAATGCCCCACGCGACGTTCAACATGCTGACGCGCTTGTCTCTGGGCCCGATGCCGTCGCGCCAGTGATAGCCCGAGGTGAAGTTGCCGCCGAAGCGAATGAGCGGAGTGTGCATTGCGCGCACCATCGCGACGATCTCCGGGTCGAGGCCGCCAAATATGTCGATCGCATCGGCAGGCATGAGGGAAACCTGATCGAGCAGCACGCTCTCGTCTTCTTTGACCTGGATGACGAAATCTGACGGCACGAGCGGAGCGACGGGAGCGGTGAGTTTTACGGTGAAGGGATATTTTTTCCAGTCGGTCGAAGCCGCGTCGACTGAGGCGTGCGCGAGAATTTGTTCGGGATGGTTGCGACCGCGTAGAGAAATGTCGAGTGTGGCCGGGCCGCCGAGATGCTTCGCGTAGATGCTGCCGTGAAATTCAACCACGCCACGCGCCGGCAGGAAGACTTGCTGCTTGATTCCGGTGGGGCGGCCGGGCACGCCGATGATCTCGAGCGACACTTCAGAGTTGGCAGCGTCGCCGTAGCGAAGCTCGTATCGGTTGCCCTGGTGCGGGTCGAGTGGCTCCCACGGCAGCGGCAGGCCGAGTTCAGAGGCGCGTACCAACTCAGGTTGCTTTTCGATCATCCCGCGGACGTTCGCCGCGCTCCACAGGCCGGCTTCGAAGCTGGGATTCTGCAGGAGCTCCGCCCACAGCCCGTTGTAAGTCGAGTTGCCGATCGGCTCGAGAAATGTGCCGAAGATGGTGGAGGGAATTTCTTTCGCGTTAGGATGCCGCGTATCGACGGTGATGGTCGCAGTCTGCGGGATGGGCTGTGTGACGACGAGTTGCGCGTCTGCCATTGCTGCGCAGCAGCACAGGCCAAGGATGGAGAGTAGGCAGCGGCTCATGGCGCTCCTTGAAATCCGTATGTACGTTACATGACTTGTGTGGAGGAAAGACACGGGGAGGTTGTTAGTCCCACCCTTGCTGCGCAAGGATGGGGCACCCGGCATTTATTCGGTTTTAGCGGAGGCGCGCGGGGCGGGGCCGGTGCTTTTGCGCACGATGAGTTGAGGGTGCAGGGTGTACTCGGCGCCGATGGCGTCGGTGTGCTGCAGGGTGGAGAAGAGGGCGTGAAACGCGCGAGTCGCGATTTCAGTGCGTGAGAGTCGCACGGTGGTGAGCGGGGGATCAGTGAAGCTGCTCATCTCGATGTCGTCGAAGCCGATCACGGAGATGTCTGCCGGCACGCGCAGTTTGTGCTCGTGGAGTGCTCCGATAGCGCCGATTGCAGTCAGATCATTCGAGGCCAGCACGGCTGTCGGGCGCAGGGTTTGCTGCAGCAGCCGTTCCATCGCCATGCCGCCGCCGTCGATACGATGGTTCGCCTCTTCGATCAACTTTGGGTTCGGCTTAAGACGGTGGCGCTTCAACGCCTGAAGAAAAGCGGCGTGACGCGAGCGTGCTGCTGCGAGATGCATGGGCCCGCTGATGAAGGCGATGTTTTTATGTCCCAGTGAAACGAGATGCTGGATGGCCTGGTCGACTCCGGCGGAGTAGTCGATGACGATATTGCTGATGCCCGGCCCTGGCGTGCCGGTGTCAAGGAACACCATCGGGATGTGGCGGCTTTTCAAGCGCTCGATGAGGTGCGCGTCCATCTCAGATGTCATGATGGCGACGCCGTCGACTTTGCGGCCGAGCATGCGGAGCGCGCAGAGTTCGGTGCGCTTGGCGTCGTAGTCAGTGTTCGCGATGATGACTTCCTGGCCGTGCTGAATTGCGACATCGTCAAACACCTTTACCAGTTCCGGGAAAAAAGGATTGGTGATGTCGGAGATGATGAGGCCGTAGAGCCGGCTGCGGCCGGAGCCGAGCGAGCGCGCATTTGTATTGGGGTAGTAGTTCAGCGCCTCGATGGCGCGCTGGACGCGCCGCGCCGTTTCGGGCGAGACCTTGTTAGAGCCGTTGATGGTGCGGGAGACGGTGGCGGTCGAGAGCCGGGCCCGCTTCGCGACTTCCTTGATGTTCATGGGCGAGACCGCGAGGTGATTGCGTCCGTATCATACCAATGGAGGCGCCGGAAGCAGCCTGATTCCTGATGAGAATTCTATTAGTGGCTTCGTTGCTCTTCGCGCTGGCTGTGGGGATGCCCGTTGGAGGGCAAACTACCGACGAGTATGAGCAGGCGCGGGCGCTGGTAAATCAGCAGCACTATCCGGCGGCGGAAAAGGCGCTTCGCGAGTACGCGGCGGCGCATAAGGATAGGGCGGATGCTCTGTATTTGCTGGGCTACGTATTGTTTCGCGAAAATAAGCCGGCTGATTCGCTGAAGGTCTATACGCAGGCGGCGGCGATCACCACTCCGAAAGCGGATGATCTGAAGATCGTTGCGCTGAATTATGTGCTGCTTGGTGACAACACATCGGCAATTCGCTGGCTGCGGAAGGCGGTCGAGTTCGACGCGAAGAATGCTGAGGCCTGGTATTTTCTCGGGCGCTCGTACTATTCGATGAGCGCTCTTCACGAGGCGGAGGCTGCGTTTCAGCAGGCGCTTGCTCTTGAGCCGCGATACGTCAAAGCCGAGAACAATCTTGGCGTAGTTTATGAGGCGGAGAACCGCAGCGCGGATGCGCTGCGCGCCTATGAGACGGCGGTCGCGTGGCAGCAGGCAGACACGCATAAGAGCGAGCAGCCGTATCTGAATTACGGCAAGCTGCTGGTGGAGCAGAACCGTGTCGGGGATGCGCTGCCTCCGTTAAGAGAGGCTGTGAGCATCGCGCCAAACTGTGCGGCGTGTCATGAAGCGCTGGGGCGCGCCCTGGCGCGGGCGGGGAAGACTGTGGAGGCGCGGGCCGAACTGGAAGAAGCCGTGAAGCTGGAGCCGAAGAATGCGAGCTTTCATTACGAACTTGGGCGGCTGTACCAGAAGACAGGCGATGGGGAAGGCGCGAAGCGTGAGCTGGAGTTGAGTAAGCAGATGTACGGAGAGAAGGCTTCGCCGACGGGGCAGGAGCTGCCGGAGGGTGTGCCCCCGGCTAGTTGACGTGGGCTAGTCTGACCAGGACGCGGGGGTTCGGTCCCAGCGATGATGTTTTAACTGCGCTAAGAGATTAGGGGAAAGCGGTGGCGCGTCGCTGTTGGCCAGGTTCGCGCGAACGTGTTCCGGCTTGCGCATGCCGATGATCAACGTGCTGACGGCGTCGTTCGCCAGAATAAAGCGGATTGCCATTTCCGGCAGCGTCATGCCTGCGGGGACGAGCTTCTTCAATTGATCCACGCGATCGAGCGTGGGAATCAGGTTC
>DATMOZ010000213.1:0-2407 GCA_035567995.1 Acidobacteriaceae bacterium | reverse complement strand
GCAGAGAGGATGTTCTCACCCTGAGTGCTTTCAACCGAAGAGGCGGCCTGCAACGTGTTGATCTGCGACCCAATGTAGCCACGCTGCTGCGCGACATTTTGCACCGCACTGAAAACGGCTGTGAGCGCCGTCTTGGCATTCGCTGCACTGGTCAAATCGTTCGCAGCTAAACTCGTTCCCGCGCCAGGGACGTAGCTGATCGAGCCACCGGCGGCCGTGATTACGCCGGTTGTATCTTCGCCGACGCTGGCCTTCGTCAGGGGTGCGAACGTCAGTGAGTCGGTGAACGAACCGGCGGCGCTGCCGTCGCCGGTCACAATCGCGACCGTGCTTCCAAAAACCGTGTTGTTGTTGTAGGTGGTGGTCGAACCAATCGTCGCAATTTCGCCCACGATTGACTGGAATTCAAGATTGGCAGAGGACTGCTGCGCGGCGTTGAGAGTTCCGTTGGACGCCTCTGTAGACAGAGTTACCGCGCGGTTAAGAAGGTTCGTCACCTGCGACAAAGCTCCGTCTGCAACCTGCAGCAAGCCGACACCCTGGCTGGCATTGGTCGCCGACTGCGTCAGCGCCGCGTTATTTGCAGCCAGACCATCGGCGAGCGAAAGACCCGCCGCGTCATCGGCACCTGAGTTGATGCGCGACCCTGAAGCGAGTTGTTTCAACGTGTTTTGCAGATTGCCCTGTGACTGAGAAAGGTAATTTTGCGCGTATATGGCAGGAATATTGTTCAGTATGCCTAATGACATGGTTGATCTCTCCCTTGTATCTGGTTTGAGTTTGGAGTCCGGTGCAGCGAAAGTGCTGAACATGACCCTGCGAACACTCATGACATCGGCGTGAAACGGATCAGCCTTAAGCGGCGAGTCAAAGTTTTTTGTTATATCGTGCACCCGCGCCGGTCGTGCGGCCCGTCGTCCGGAAGAAATCCTGGGCATGAATGCCCCAAAGTTATTCGCATTCTTGCCGATATAGGGTTGTGAACCCCTTTGGAGGCTTCACAAAGTGATACAGCTAACCCGATTAAACGGGAACCCGCTCACCGTCAACTGCGATCTCATTAAATATGCCGAAGCTTCTCCTGACACGATGCTGACGCTGCTCACCGGTGAAAAGGTCGTGGTACGCGAAAGCTGCGAAGAAGTCATCGCGCGCGCCATCCAGTTTCGTGCTCGCGTGTTAAGCGGCCTGGCGACCGCCGACGCGGCATCGGTTTCTCCGAAATTTGCAGTCGATGCCGTTACAAACGTCCGCAATGCGCAGCAGAAGAATTCCAACGAGTCCGTCTAGAGAGATTTCGGCCCGTCACCTATAACCAACTTGCACTGACACTCCGTGCATGAAAATGAGGAGAAGTAACCGTGGACAAGAGCAGTGTGGGTGGAGTGACGCTGGCACTGGGGGGTATTGTCGCGGGTCTAATGATCGAGGGCGGCAATCTTCGCCAGATCATCCAGCCAACCGCCGCCATTATCGTTCTGGGCGGCACAGTCGGCGCCGTAATGCTTCAGTTTCCTCTTGGGACCGTTCTCGGCGCGGCGCGACAGCTGATCCACGTCTTTACCGGCAGCGCTCCCGACGGCCAGGCCGCATTGCGGCAGATCATCGATTTTGCCAACAAGGCGCGCCGCAATGGAATCGTCTCGCTCGATCAGGATTTACCCAGTGTTCAGGATCCTTTCATGCGCCAGGCGCTGACGCTCGCGATCGACGGGACGAATCCCGACGAAGTGCGGAAGATCATGCAGCTTGAGATCGACAATCAGGCGGAAATGGAAGAGCGCATTCCGCAGGTATTTGAATCTGCCGGCGGGTTTGCGCCGACCATCGGGATCCTCGGCGCTGTGATGGGTCTCATCCAGGTGATGCAACATCTCGACAAGGTAGACGAAGTGGGTCGCGGCATCGCAGTTGCGTTCGTCGCCACCATCTACGGAGTAGGCACCGCGAATCTTATCTTCCTGCCCTCTGCGGGCAAGCTTAAGATCCGCAATCACGAACGGCAAAATGTGCAGCAGATGGTCCTCGAAGGCGTGGTCTCGATCCTTGAAGGAATGAACCCGCGCGTGATCGAGATGAAGCTGGGGACGTTCCTCTCAGAGCAGCGCGCAGTCGAAAGCGAGACGGTAGAAGCATGAGCCGGAAAAAGCAAACCGCAGCTCCCAACCATGAACGTTGGCTGGTGTCGTATGCGGACTTCATCACGATGATGTTCGCGCTGTTCGTGGTGCTCTACTCCACGTCACAGTCGGACCACCAACGTAAATCGGAACTCGCGGCTGCCATTCAGGCGGCATTTCGCCAGTTGGAGCTTTTTCCACCCTCGTCCAAGACGCCTGATCTCGAACCACCGGGCGCCAGCAGCGGAGCGGCCGTTGTGCCCAACACTGGGTATCAGGCGATGCAA
>DATMOZ010000212.1:0-10821 GCA_035567995.1 Acidobacteriaceae bacterium | reverse complement strand
GCGCATGGCCGTCGAAGACATCGGCCTCGCCGCCCCCGAAGCACTCAATCTCACCCTTTCTGCCCGCGAAGCGCTGCACTTCCTCGGACCGCCCGAAGGCGATCTCGCGCTGGCGCAGGCCGTCGTGTATCTGGCCCTCGCGCCGAAGTCGAATGCCGTCTACACCGCGTACAACGCCGTACAGTCCGATATCGAAGCCACGCGCGCAGAGCCCGTACCGCTGCATCTGCGCAACGCTCCAACGCGTTTGATGAAGGAACTCGACTACGGCAAAGACTACCGCTACGCCCATGACGAAGAGGGCCGCGTTTCCGACATGGACTGCCTGCCGCAATCTCTGCTCGGCCGTCGCTACTACGAGCCCACAGACGAGGGCCGCGAAAAAGCCCTCCGCGCGCGCATGGAAGAAATCCGGCGCATCCGCAGCAACAAACGCGACGTCTCTTAACATTCCGCAGCATCTCTCCCTCTATACTTGCGGGCGCATATTAGGAGGACGTATGGCTGAAGTGAAATTCCAGGGCGTAACGCCGCACCTGGTTGTAGACAACGGAAAAGCCGCAATCGATTTCTATCGCGCCGCCTATGGCGCTGGAGTGGTCGCGAGCCACGACGCCCCCGACGGGAAGCGGCTCATGCACGCGCATTTAACCATCCTCGGCATGAGCGTGATGCTTGCCGACGACTTCCCCGAATACAACAACGGGAAATCAAAGAGCCCCAAGGCACTGGGCGGGTCCCCGGTGACGATTCACCTTCACGTCGATGACGCCGATGCCCTCTGGGCAAAAGCTGTCGCGGCAGGCGCTAAAGTCACGATGCCTCTTGCTGACCAATTCTGGGGAGATTACTACGGCAGACTGGAAGACCCCTTCGGCCACGAATGGTCAGTCGGCCAGACAAAACGGGTCGTGCCAGAGAAGGAATTGCTCGAAGCCTCAAAACAAGCCTTCAAAATCTAAAAGTCTCATGAGCCGGAATCCCATCCTTGCGCAGCAAGGATGGGACCAGCCGAACTTGACAATTCGCGCTCGCAAATACGCCCCTGCTCATGGGTACCTTCAACCGAAGTCCACCCTCATCTCCCATTGATTGAAGACTTTAGGACTTTCCACCCACCGGGGGGGTACTTTAATGCCCGTATTTCACGCTGCACCCATAAGGCCGCGTCGTCGCCGTAACAACAGGCTTCCCTGCCATACTCTCGCTCAGTGCCTCTGAAACATAGTTCGTCGCGCCTTTCACGTCCGCCGGATCAGTAGTCGTGCGGTCATCAATCGCCCCCTGATAGATCAGCTTGCCGTTCGGATCGATGACGTACATATGCGGAGTCGTCCGCGCCTCGTACAAATGCCCGATTTCGCCCGTCGGATCCAGCAGTGCAGTCGTAGGCGAAGCATGCATCTGCTGCAGTTGCTTCTGTTCCGCGGACGCATCCATGTAGCCTTCATTTCCTGGCGCTGAAGAAAGCACCGTAAGCCACACGACTCCCTTCCCCGTCCATTCCTTTTGCAGCGCCTGCATGTTGCCGCTCACATAGTGTTTGCGCGTGTATGGGCAGTCCTTGTTGGTCCACTCAAGCACGACATACTTTCCCCGATACTGCGACAACGTTTCGGTCTTCCCGTTAACATCGGTCGCGTGAAAGTCCGGAGCAGCCTCGCCGGTCTTCACCGCCCCAGCGATCAGAGGACACGTAAGCGCGATGGTTGCGAATACTTTGAGCACGCTCTGCTTCATTGCGGAACTCCCTTCGCCGCCTGAGTACGCTGCTGCAGATCCGTCAGCGCATCCAGCACAATACCAGGCGTCAGCACTTCTGGTAATAGACGCGCCTTCGGGCTATTGGCTGCGTACAACGCGTACACCGGAACGCCATTTCGTCCCAGCGCCTCCAGCGCGCTGGTTACTTCCGGATCCTGTTGCGTCCAGTCCGCGCGAAACAGCACGACCCCCTCTTTCGCGAACCGCGCCTGAATCTCAGGCCGCCCCAACGCAACTCGCTCATTCACCTGACAGCTCAAACACCATTGCGCGGTGAAATCGACGAACACCGGCTTGCCCTGACTTCTTGCGGTAGCAAACGCCGCGGCTGAATAAGGCTGCCACGCACTGCCCGCTGCTACCGTCGTCTTTGCCTCCACATGCGACCGCCGTGCCGCTGACAATGGCAGAGCCAGCGCAATCACAGCGAGAACGAGCGCGGCAACAGAGCCCGCAGTCTTTGCAGGCCACCGGCCAAGCACCCAGCCCGCCACCGCCAGCAACACAAAGCAAGCCAGCAGCGGAATCAGCGCATCTGTCCCCGCGAGCACGGTGTAGAGCCAGACCAGCCAGATCACAGTGGCAAAAATCGGCACCGCGGTCGCGATTTTCAGATACTCCATCCACGCGCCCGGCTTCGGCAGCAGCTTTGTCCACGCAGGCCGCAAGGTCAGCAACAGGTAAGGCAACGCAAGACCGAGAGCAAGCGCCGTGAAAATCACCAGCGTGACATAAGCCGGTTGAGCCAGCGCGTATCCGATCGCGGCCCCCATGAAAGGCCCTGTACACGGCGTCGCGACAATCGTCGCCAGAACGCCCGTGAAGAAGCTGCCGGCGTAGCCGCTACGTTGTGCCAGTCCGCCACCGGCACTCGTCAGCGACAAACCGACATCAAACTGCCCCGCCAGGCTTAATCCCAGGAAAAACAACAAAGCGGCCATGGCCGCGATGAATCCGGGTGACTGAAATTGGAAGCCCCACCCAAGATGGCTTCCACCCGCACGCAGCGCAAGCAACACCACGACGATCGCCCAGAACGAAACGAGAATTCCCAACGTGTACACAAGGCCGTGCACACGCATCCGCTTCCGCTCTTCGCCTGAAGAAGAAACAAGCGCCAGCCCCTTCAAAAACAGCACCGGAAAAACACACGGCATCAGGTTCAGCAAGATGCCACCAAGGAAAGCCAATCCTGCGGTCGCCAGGATTCCACGTGAGACGGTCGCTCCGCGCTCATCTTCCGCAGCCGCGGCACCAGCCGTCACCGGCGACTGAAACTCATACGCTGCGTTTGGCAGCTTCAAAAGCCCGTGAAGCTGCGATGGAACCTTTTGCAGCGTATCGGCCTTCGCAATGTAGACTCGAACCCCATCCGGCAATGGCTTAACTCGCTGCGGCGCGGCGTTTGCGATCTGCTCCGGGTCAAACGGAAAAAACTCAGCGCTGTCTTCTCGCCTGCCATCGTGCAGAGTGACAACGAAGTCTTTATCCGTGGCAGCGACCGCTACACTCGCACCCTTTGGCAGCGGTGTAGGTAATTGAGCATCCGCGTTGCGAAAGAGTTCTTGCGTCGCAGCATTCTCGGTCGCAGTTCCGACCGGCAATGCCAAAGACAACGTTGCCTTCCCCGGAATACACGATTCTCTGCACACCAGCCAGCGAACGTCGGCAGTCAGTGGAAGCGGGCTCGTCGTTACAGGTCCCGCATAGTTCGCCTTTACCGGAAACAGGACCTGGCCCTCGTAGCCGTAATCCATCAATGGACCTAACGGCAGGCGACGCGGAGCGGGAAATTGCAGCGCCCCTATGTTCATCCCAGCGGGGGCATGCCACTTCACTTCCGGCGGCTGGCCGGAGTCTCCAGCATTCTGCCAGTAGACGTGCCAGCCTGGATCAAGAATGAAATGCAGCCCAAGACGGAAATCCTTGCTCGGCGCGATCGAAGATGAATCCGAAACGAGATCCACGGTCAGATGCTGCGACTTCACCGGCTCCGCATGGCATTGAAAAGCAAACAGTGCAGCAGCAATGATTGAGAGTGTGTTTCGCCAACGCAATTTCATACTCCCTGCGGCTGAGCCGTCAGGCCTCGCATATGTTCTATAAGAATGCACCGGTCCATCACGACGCGGATTCCTGCGCGTTCCGCCTTTAGCGCAGCTTCTTTATGAATAATCCCCTGCTGGATCCAGAGATACTTCACTCCAGCGGCGATCGCGTCATCCACAACCGCGGGTATGTCTTCAGCCTTACGAAAGACGTTCGCAAGATCGACCTTTTCAGGAATTGCCGCGACCGTCGAGTATGCCCTTTCGCCCAGAGCTTCTGAAATCATCGGATTGACTGGAATAACTCGATAACCCTGCTCTTGCAGATACTGGGCGATATCCGAACTCGGTCGTCCCGGCTTCGGCGACAGTCCAACGACCGCTACCGTTTTTGCATGACTCAATATTTCCTGAATCGTTTCCCGTTCATTCATGCTGCTGCTTTTCTCCAATTAGTCCAGGTCTTCATCTGCGCCAGTAACGGGCACCTCACCCTTGCGCTTCATCAGCAGATACCCGCGGATGAATGGTGCAAGGTCACCGTCCAGTACGCGATCTACATCGCCGCTCTCCACCCGTGTTCGCAGGTCTTTCACCATGCGGTACGGTTGCATGACGTAACTGCGTATCTGCGAACCAAACTTGATGTCGAGCTTTGAGTCTTCAAGTTTCTTCGTGATTGCCTTCTTCTTCTCAAGCTCATATTCATAGACGCGCGAGCGGAGCATCTTCATCGCTTTTTCTTTGTTCTTGTGCTGCGATCGTTCATTCTGGCAATTCGCCACAATGCCAGTCGGCAAGTGAGTAATGCGCACGGCAGAATCCGTCGTATTGACGTGCTGTCCGCCCTTGCCGCCGCTACGATATGTGTCGATCCGAATGTCATCTGGCTTGATATCAACCTGAATAGAGTCGTCAATCTCAGGAGATACGAAAACGCTCGCGAACGAAGTGTGTCTCCGCTTCGCCTGATCGAACGGCGAGATGCGCACCAGCCTGTGAACTCCGGTTTCGCCCGCAAGCAAGCCAAACGCATACTCTCCGCTGATGGTGAACGTCGCGGACTTTATGCCGGCTTCCTCACCGTCCTGCAGATCGTTGATCTCAGTCTTAAATCCCTCGCGTTCAGCCCATCGCAGATACATGCGCATCAGCATCTCTGCCCAGTCCTGCGACTCTGTTCCACCCGCACCTGGATGAACAACGACGATCGCATTCAGAGCGTCGGTCTCGCCTGAGAGAGTGGTGCGCGACTCCAGCGCGTCTGAAAAAATCGAGAGGGATGCAATCTCTCGTTCCAAGTCGGGCTCAACCGCCTCTCCTTCCCGGGCAAGGTCAAAATATGCCGCGATATCTTCCTGGCGGCGACGCAACTCGGCGTCGCTTTCCAGCAGCGATTCCAGACGCTTGCGCTCGCGCATCAACGGTTGCGACGCAGCGGGATTCGCCCAGATGCTTGGATCAGCTACTTTCTCTTCAATTTTGGCGAGTTCGCGGCGCAGTCGGGCCGGGTCAAAGATACTCCGTCAGGTCGCGAATCTTATCGCGAACCGGGGCATATGCGCGTTCCAGATCATCCAACATAGGTACTTGCAGTTTACAACGCGCCCCGGTAGATTCCTGCCCCCGCCAGGCTGAGCACGCTGACCATCACGCAGAGCCATGCAAACCAGTCTCCATGACGTGTATAGAACGTGACATCGTCGCGATAACCGAATTGCGCAGCAAGCGAAGTGCGCATGTGTCGCGGCACGCTCTGGGTCACGCGACCCTGCGGATCGATCGCCGCCGTTACTCCAGTATTCGTCGAACGTAAAACCCAGCGGTGATTTTCAATCGCGCGCAAACGCGCCATCTGTAAATGCTGCCACGGCGCACTGGTGTCTCCGTACCATCCATCGTCTGAAACATTCACCAGTACCTGCGCGCCGTTGATAACGAAATGCCGTACCTCGTTGGCAAAGGTCGATTCGTAGCAAATAAATGTGCCGACAACATGGCCGCCGCCCCGAAACACATTTCGAGTGGTCCCTTTGCTGAAGTCGCTTACCTCGGCTGTTAGCGGCTTTGCGAAACTGAAAACATTTGCGTACGGCACATACTCGCCGAAAGGAACCAGATGAACTTTGTTATAACGGCCCCCGAAAGTTCCATCGGGCTGAATGAATGCCGCTGAGTTATACATCGCGACTCCATTCGACACGTTTGGATCTGCGATCGCAGCGTCGTTCTGCGCGATGACCGTCGCGTCTGTTCTACGAGCCAGAGCCTCAAGCCACGGCAGGAAGCGCGGGTCAGACTCTTCGAACGGCGCTGGAGACTCCGGCCACGCGATCAGGTCAATATGCCCATTTGATGCTGTGCAGTCGGGGGTAATGACCGGCGTTGATTCGTGTTGAATGCCATGCACAAAAGCCGTGCAATCTCGGAGACTCAATCGCGAGAAATCCGCAATATTGCGCTCATATTCATCCGTCGTCCAGGCTTCGTTGCCGCGGATCGGCAGGTTGAACTGCAGCAAGACCGCTGTCGCCGTGGTTGGCTCCTGTACCGGGGAAAGAAGCACGCCCGATTGCAACGCACACATAGCGATGGCTCCGCCGATAAGGGCGGATCGCCGTGCTCGAACAGCGTCCAGCAGGAAACCGCCGGCCAGCGCGGCTGATACCGCGACAATGACCCACGACATCAGGTAGGCGCCACCCAACGGAGCCAGTCTTGTCAGTAGAAAGTTGTCAACCTGCGCAACGCCAATCTGGTCCCATGGAAATTGCGTGATTCTGGCGCGTGCAAATTCTTGCGCGACCCAGAAGAAAGGCGCAGTAGCAAGCGCCACGCCGCGCCGTTTGGTGAGCCGCCACATCAGCGAGACTGCCGCGGCGAATAACATGTGATAACAACCGCCAGCTAGAGCGAAGCCCAGTTGAATCAGTGCAGCAGCCCACACATCAATGTTGCCGTATTGATGCATGACTGAATAGATCCAGTAGCAGTTACCCGTATACCAGATCATGCCGGCGGGCAAGGCTACGATCATCGACTGCCATGGGAACAGGGGACGGCCGTCGCGTCGAAACGACAGAATCGCGACGAGCAGCGGTGTCAGAGCGAACCATACAAAGATAGTTCGCCAGACAGGTGCGGGCCCGGCAATGGGAAAAGGCAGCAGCTCAAGAACGCCCGAGAGACATGCGAGCACCCAGGCTCGGGTGGGAATTTGACGCATGCGCCGGAGTCTAACATTGGCGGCGGTCCCCTTCGTTCGACCTGCCAAGCGTAAAACTCCGGCAGCCCCGGCTTTGGAAGATACAATCTCCGCATGGGTATCGCTATCGCGCTGTTTCTAATGCATGTGCTCGAGACGATGTTTTTCGTCGGCATAGCAGGTTCATCCGTCGTGGTCGTCATCAGCTTCGTTGAAGACATTCAAGAACTCGTCGAAGACTAGCCGTCAGGTGAAAACCCATTCATGCAATTCTCCGTCCTCCATCCGATGATGAAATATACTCACGCAGGGTCGTGGTCATCTCTCACGAATGAGCCCGGTCCAGGCAGATAGGTGTCTTCCCTAATCCATGGCGGCTGACCGCACCATCAATCCAGTCCAATCGAACAAGGTTCGCATCGTCGTTGCGTCCTCGGTAATGCTGACCTTCATCTCGTTCTGGCGCGCCGCCGCAATTGTTCTGAACGATCTCGGATCGTCAGCGTTTTACGCCGGTGGAATCGCGGAGGAAGCAGTAGGCAAGGCGGCGCCTTGGTTCATTCTCGGCGTCATGCTCTTCTCCTTCGCCGTCCGCGCCGTATACGTCGAGAGTTGTTCGATGTTCACCCGCGGAGGCGTCTACCGCATCGTCAAGGAGGCCCTCGGCGGAACATTCGCCAAGATCAGCGTCTCCGCGCTGATGTTTGACTACATCCTCACCGGACCGATCTCGGGCGTCTCCGCGGGCCAGTACATCGTCGGCCTGATGAATGAGCTCGCTGACGTCTTCGTGCAGCACCACTGGCTTTCGCGCTCGCTGGCTCCTGATCTTCCGCTGAATGCCGCCTCTGCCGTCTTTGCCGCGATTGTCACCGGCTTTTACTGGTGGCAAAACATCAAAGGCATTGAAGAGTCGAGCGATAAAGCTCTCGAAGTAATGAAGATAACTACCATCATGGTCGTTATCTTGCTGGCCTGGGGTATCTTCTCCGCCGTCCACAAAGGCGTTCACCTCCCGCCCCTGCCCGTACCTTCTAACTTGCATTTCAGCTCCGACGCACTCGGCTTTCTCAGAGGCACGAAGATTGCGAGCATGCTGGGACTCTTCGGCGTGCTGATGGCATTTGGTCACTCGGTGCTCGCCATGAGCGGCGAAGAATCTCTGGCACAGGTCAACCGCGAGATTCAACACCCGAAGCTGAAGAACCTCAAACGCGCTGCAATCGTTATCGCGATCTACAGCTTTATCTTCACCGGTTTCGGCACAATGCTCGCCGTCATGTTGATTCCGGACTCGGTGAGAGTGCCCGTATACCGTGACAACCTCATCGCCGGAATGGCCATGTACATGGTCGGCCCGCTGTTCCTCCGCATCGGATTCCGCGTCTTTGTCGTCATCGTCGGTTTCCTCATTCTTTCCGGCGCCATCAACACTTCGATCATCGGTTCTACCGGAGTGCTGATGCGCGTCGCGGAAGACGGCGTTCTCTCCGACTGGTTCCGTAAGCCTCTGCGCAAATACGGCACAAGCTACCGCATCGTCAACCTTGTCGCCGGCATGCAGATGTTTACTATCATCGTCAGCCGCGGCAACGTCATAACGCTCGGCGAAGCGTATGCCTTCGGCGTCATCTGGAGTTTCACTTTTAATTCGCTCGCCATGCTCGTCCTCCGCTGGAAGTACAAAGGCGAGCGCGGCTGGAAGGTACCGCCGAACATAACCATCGGAAAAACACAGGTTCCCGTCGGGCTGATCTCGGTGTTCCTCGTCCTGCTCAGCACCGCTATCGTAAACCTGTTCACAAAGTCAGTCGCGACTGTAAGTGGAACTCTCTTTGCCGCGGCATTCTTTGTCATCTTCACGCTTTCCGAGCGCGACAACAAACGCCGGCATTCCGCACAGCAGCGCCAGATGAAAGAACATTTCCAGCTCGATCATCAGGAAACAGTGGGGCGTGAAGCACTCCGCATCAATCCCGGCGCCGTCGTTGTCACCATGCGGGACTCAGAAGCTCCCCTCGCTTTGAAGTGGACGTTGTCACGCACTAATACCAACGAACAAGATATCGTCGTGTTGACTGCGCGAATGATGGGGGCCGGCGGGCCTGAGATTCTTGATACCAGCGAGCAGATCTTCAGCGAACACGAGCAGATGCTGTTTACCAAAGCCGTCTCAGTAGCTGAAAGCTTCGGCAAGCATGTGTCGCTGTTAGTCGTCCCCGCCGGTGATGTGTTTGCCGCCTTGGTACAAACCGCCAACTCCATTGAAGCTGCCGCGGTCGTCTCGGGCTTATCAAGCAAAATGTCTGCGCAGGAACAGGCTTTCCACGTCGGCCAGGCATGGGAAGCTCTACCTGAACCTAAGCGCCAATTCACCTTCTACGTCGTAATGCCCGACGGCGAAGCCCGCGGCTTCCATATTGGACCGCACGCACCAACCCTGCAGGCCGATGATGTCCAACTGGTTCACCGGCTCTGGTTAAGCTTCCGCCGCGATCCTGACATGCAAAACCTGCACCACTCCGACATCGTGACCTATGCACTTACACGCCTTGCTTCTGAGTCATACCGGGACCGTCATGAAGCATTAAGAGGGTTAAAAGATCGCATGCGCGAATCAGGAACGTTACAAAATCCGAGCGAAAGTTCCGAAGAAGCAGTCGTCGAAGAAGAAGCTGTCGTCGAAGAAGAGGATAAGAAAGGTTTCGCGCCAGGCAGACTAGGTCCCCCGTCATAGGTACGACAAATTGATTACTTCTGTTACCGCCTCTATTCCTACAATCCTTTTTTCTGCGAAATCTTAGCTCGCGACTGATAGATTTATCTAACTCGACTAAATAGTCGCGCCTAAATATAGAGGAGGAACTTTGGAAGCTAAGGGAATCATTGCAGAAATCGATGCAGAAATTGCTCGATTACAACAAGCACGCGCGTTGCTGAGTGGAGGCACCGTCAAAGCAAAGCCGGGCCGGCCAAAAGGCTCCGCTGGCAAGCCGCAGCGCCGCAAACGGGTCCTTAGCGCTGATGCTCGCAAGCGCATCGCCGATGCGCAGAAGCGTCGTTGGGCAGAACGTCGCAAATCCGCCGGTAAGTAACCGGAATTCCCCATCAGAAAAAGGCAGCCCGCCGGGCTGCCTTTTCTCATTAGAGCGTCTCTCCAGGCTTAATTGCCCGCACCTTTATCGGCGAATCGCCGAGCTCACGCACCAGCTCTTCAGGAGTTCCTCGTAACTGAGGGAATGTTCCGTAATGAATTGGTAGAACCTCTTCCGCACCCAGCAACCTCGCTGCATGCGCGGCTAAACGCGGTCCCATCGTGTAGTAGTCGCCTATCGGTAACATCGCCAGTTTTGGGTGATAGAGTTCGCCGATAAGTTTCATATCGCCAAACACGGTCGTGTCCCCGGCGTGATAAACCGTGTCGCCGTCCTTACTCTCAACGACGAAACCACTCGCCACGCCGCCATATAAAAGACGACCTACATCCTTATCGTCCATACCAGTGGAGTGCTTCGCTTCCACCATCGAGACAGTTACATCCTTGAAGACAGACGACCCGCCAAGATTCATGCCAACTGTCTTCTCTGCCCCATGTCGTCCTAACCAGGTCGCAAGTTCTACCATTGCGACCACCGTGGCTTTGTGCTCTCTCGCCATCCGAACTGCATCCGTCACATGGTCCGAATGTCCGTGCGTGCAGAGGATCAGATCTACCTTCTTCGGCACTCCGAAACTCTTCGAGTACGCAGGATTGCCGTCGAACCACGGATCGATCAGGATCGATGTTCCATGGGCTGTCGTCAC
>DATMOZ010000211.1:0-4056 GCA_035567995.1 Acidobacteriaceae bacterium | reverse complement strand
GCCGTCTCCGGGTCGAGCGACAGCGCGAACTGCTTGTCCCAGTCGAATGTGTACCTTGCATGACTGATCGCATCATCGCGGTCCCGCGCGCCCGGACGATGCCGCGCCACGTCCGCCGCATGCGCAGCGATCTTGTACGCGATAATTCCGTCCTTCACGTCTTTCTCGTTCGGCAATCCAAGATGCTCCTTCGGAGTGACGTAGCAAAGCATTGACGCGCCATGCCATCCGATCATCGCTGCGCCGATCGCGCTCGTGATGTGGTCATATCCAGGAGCGATGTCTGTCACCAGCGGCCCCAGCGTATAGAACGGAGCCCCGTCGCACAGCTCAACTTCCTTATCCACCTGCTCCTTGATCTTGTCGAGCGGAACGTGCCCCGGTCCTTCAATCATCACCTGCACATCGCTCTTCCACGCGGTGCGCGTCAACTCACCCAGCGTCTTTAACTCGGCAAACTGTGCTTCGTCGCTTGCGTCTGCAATGCAGCCTGGCCGCAAGCCATCGCCCAGCGAGTAGCTCACGTCGTACTTCGCCATCACCTTCGTGATGCGATCAAAGTTTTCGTACAGGAAATTCTGCTTGTGATGATGCGTCATCCACTGCGCCAGAATCGCTCCGCCGCGGCTCACTATCCCCGTGATGCGCTTCGCCACCATCGGCACGTATTGGATCAGCACGCCGGCATGCACCGTGAAGTAATCAACGCCCTGCTCTGCCTGCTCCTCGATCACCTCGAGATACACGTCGATGTTCAGGTCTTCCAGCTTCTTCACGCGGTTCAGCGCTTCGTATATCGGCACCGTGCCGATCGGCACCGGGCTGTGACGCAGAATCGCTTCGCGGATCTGCGGAATATCTCCGCCCGTAGAAAGGTCCATCACGGTGTCTGCGCCAAAATGCACCGACGTGTGCAGCTTGCGCAGTTCTTCATCGATATTCGAAGTGATCGCGGAGTTGCCGATGTTCGCGTTGATCTTGCAGCGCGACGCGACGCCGATCGCCATCGGTTCCAGTTCCGGATGATTGATGTTCGCCGGAATAATCATCCGCCCCACAGCAACTTCATCCCGTACCAGCTCAGCCGAAATCTTCTCTAGCTGAGCGATGTACGCCATCTCTTCCGTAATCTTGCCCAGCCGGGCGAAGTGCATCTGCGACATGTTCGTGTCGCCGGTACGCGCAGCCTCTTCGCGGCGCTTCACAATCCATTCCGCACGCGACTTCGGAACTGTGTAGTTGTTGCCGTTTGTTCCCGTGTGGTTCTTGTCCCCGTTGGCGCCCATGTCTACCCCTGTCAGCTCAAAACTTGGTGCTTCTCAACGCGATTATACGTCTCAAAAGCCACTGCTTCCCGCGTGCCAGGCGACGCGAAACTGCCGTTCAAATACAATGAAATAGAAATGAACCGCAGCAGCCAGACCGTCCGCATCCTCATCGCAGTCATCGTGATCGTGGCAACTGTCTCATGGCTCGCAGTCACTGGCGTTCAGTCGAACAAGAGCTACTACGTCACGATTCAGGAACTCAACGCGATGGGCGACAAGGCCTACACGCGTCACCTGCGCGTAGCAGGCAATGTTGTTCCCGGCTCCATTGAACGCGTCGGCACAAACGCAAAGTTCGTGCTGACCGAACAGGGCCGCAACCTCACCGTCGCCTACTCCGGCGCAGAGCCGCCGCCTGACACCTTCAAAGACAATGCGCAGGCGCTCGCCATGGGAACCTACGGTCGCGACGGCGTCTTCCATGCCACACAGCTGCAGGCAAAATGCGCTTCGAAATACGCACCCGCGCAGCAGCAGGGCGCACAGCCCGCAGGAGCAAATCGCGCCAGCGTGAAGTAGTCCTCCGCACCACACCCGTACACTGTTTGCTTGCACGCCATCGCCCAGCTCGACTCCGTCTCAAAGCTGTTCGGGACCTTCGCCGCTCTTCGTCAAGTCTCCGCAACTTTTCAATCCGGCCGCTGCTACGTGATCACCGGCGAGAACGGGGCGGGCAAATCCACGCTGCTGCGCATCATCGCCGGACTGGCCCAGCCGACCATGGGAACCGTCCGCGTTTTCGGTGCTAAGGAATCAGATCAAGCGCGTGCGCGCATCGGTTATCTAAGCCACGCATCGATGCTCTACGACGAACTCTCCGCCACAGAAAATCTCAGCTACTTCGCCAGGCTCTATCCACATCAGCAAACGCGCACTCCCCAGGAAGCGCTGCAGCTCGTCGGCCTCGATCCCGCTCTCACTCGTCCGGTTGGTCACTATTCACAAGGCATGCGTCAGCGTACTTCCCTGGCCCGCGTGCTTCTGTCCCGGCCTGAACTGCTTCTGCTCGACGAGCCGTTCTCAAACATGGACGCAGCCAGCGCACAACAGATGATCGCCTTGCTCAAAGCGCAGCGCGGCACGTCAACAATTCTGCTCACCACACACCAACCAGAACTAGCCCGCGAAATTGCGGACGCATCCGTCGTGATGCACGCCGGCCAGATTCTGAGCTTCGAAGAGAGAGCGCCGTGACCCGCCTCGTTCTCACGCATCTCGCAAAAGATTTACGCCTCGAGTGGCGCGCAAAAGACGCTCTCAACGCGATGCTCTTTTTCGCGCTGTTGATCGTTGTGGTCTTCTCGCTGGCGTTCGATCCCAGCGCGGCAATGTCGCGTCAGATCGCTGGCGGAATCCTCTGGGTCTCACTCCTCTTCGCCGTCGTCACTGCGCTTAATCAGGCATGGGCACGCGAGCTGCGCAACAGCGTGCTCGATGCGCAACGCATGGCGCCCGCTTCCTCGGCGTCGCTCTTCCTCGCGAAGGCGCTCGCCAATTTCATCTTCGTCGCCATCGTGGAGTGCATCATGGCGCCCATCTTCGTTCTCTTCTACAACCTCCATCCGCTCGGTCAGACCTCGCTGCTGCTCCTCGTTCTGCCGCTCGGCACCTGGGCACTCGTTATCAACGGCACATTTCTCGCCGCACTCTCACTCCGCGCCCGCAGCCGCGAACTGCTGCTGCCCCTTATCCTCTTTCCGCTCACCGTCCCGGCACTGCTCGCCATGGTGCAGGCCACGACCGGCATCTTCACTGGCGAATTCGAGCCGGGCCTCTGGATCAAGCTGCTGGCCGGCTACGACATCATCTTCACCACCGCCGGTCTGATGCTGTTCGACACCGTCTTCCACGCGGAATAAATCCCAGATAAATTTCAGGCTGACCGAAGCTTTCCCTACAAGTCGGCGTCTATACCTCTGACGCCATGAAACGCACCCTGATCGGCCTGTCCGCTATCTTCCTCGTCGCCGCAACATCCGCGATAGCGCAGCCGCCCGTCGATCCGACGGACTGGGTTCCCCGCGGGCTTGAATCCATCTCGCACCACGCCGCCTTCCACGCAGACTTCACGTTCGACCGCAATATGCTGCACCTTGCCGACGGAGTCTTCGACGACGGCAACGTAGATGTCCGCCGCGCCATCGGGAAGTTGAATGGCATTTCCGTGCACACTTATCGTTTTGCAACTCCGGGTGCTTATGATCCAAATGCCCTCGAGGGAGTCCGCCGCCAATACCACGGCGGCGCGTGGAAACACCTCGTCACCGCCGAAAGTCACAATAACCGCTCCGCCGGCATCGGCGATCCTGATGCCCCCGTCGGTCGCACGGACGTCTGGGTCGGCTTCGAACACGCCAGCGTCACAGGCGTGGTTGTCATGCTGGCCGGCGTCAAAAACGTCGAAGTCATCGTCGTCTCAGGCGACCTCAGCCTCCTCGATCTGCTCCACCTGCGCGGCCACTTCGGCATCCCACGCTTCCGCGAAGACGCGCTGGAAGACGCTCCTCTCCAGCACTAGAGGGAAAGCCTCGTCATCCCTAGCAAAAGAAAGACGCGACAGAGTCGCGGCTTTCTTCGTAAGACGAACGAACTTGGTTTTGAATTCTCGCGACCTAAGCCGCCTTCGCGGCAGCCTTCGCCGCTTCCTCCAGCGAAGCCCACTCCTCTTCGCTCAACTTCAACTCCGCCGCCGCAACGTTCTCTTCCAGGTGCTTCACCGACGAAGTGC
>DATMOZ010000210.1:0-4130 GCA_035567995.1 Acidobacteriaceae bacterium | reverse complement strand
TGGGTCGAGAGCGGGACGCCGGGCAAACCCTTTCAAGCGGAATTCCACTGTCGCGATGTGCAGACGTTGCTTGATGGCACTCAAATTGTTGAGGAGCGGTCTGGGGTGGAAGCTCGCGATACCCGAGGCAGGGCTTATATGGAACAGCCGGTCGGGCCGAATTCTCCGGTCTCCGTTTTTGTCAGCGATTCAGTTCAAGGAACCACCATCGCCTGGTTCATCGCTCCGAAGGCTGGCAAAGACGGCCAAGAGTTGAGTACGAGCGTCCTGGTTCACAAGACCGCGAAACTGTGGCATTTTCCGCCAGTCGCAACTCAGCCGACCGCGGATCAAGCAAAGGCGGACGTGCTGGCCGCCATGTGCCCGCCGCAACAGCGTGATGAGCTGACATGTGAGGACCTGGGCACGAGAACCATCTCAGGCGTAGTTGCCTACGGCACCCGCGAACGACGGACGGTGCCGGTGGGAGAGTATGGGAACGACCGGTCTTTCGTCATCAGCTATGAACGTTGGTACTCGCCAGAAATGAAGGTTCTCTTATCTGTGACTACCAACGACCCACGCACGGGGGAGCACACGATGGTGCTCGAAAACATTGACCGGACTGAGCCGCCTGCGTCTTTGTTTGAGGTGCCGGAGGGCTACACTGTCGTCGAGCAGCCGCGGGACGAATAGGCCGTTTCTTAACTCGGCGGCTACAATCAGGACTGTGACCCCTGTACGCAAGTCTGTTGTAGCCGACGCAAAAAACGACACTCCAGAGCGCGAGCAGCGCTATGCGCCTGCCGAGATTGAGGCACGCTGGCAGCAGCGATGGGCCGAGCAGCCCGAACTGTTCGCGGCGGAGCCGCACACTTCAGATAAGCCGAAATACTATGTGCTCGAAATGCTGCCGTATCCCAGCGGCCAGCTGCATATGGGCCATGTGCGGAACTACTCCATCGGCGATGCGCTGGCACGTTACATGTGGATGCGCGGGTATAACGTACTGCACCCGATGGGGTGGGATGCGTTCGGATTACCGGCGGAAAACGCGGCGATCAAGAACAACACGCCGCCGCGTGAATGGACGCTGAACAATATCGCCGCAATGCGCGCGCAGATGCAGCGGCTGGGGTTTAGCTATGACTGGTCGACGGAAATAACGACCTGCATGCCGGACTATTACCGCTGGAACCAGTGGTTCTTCATCCGGATGTTTGAGCGCGGGCTGGCGTATCGCAAGAAGAGCAAGGTGAACTGGTGCCCGCAGTGCTGCACTGTTCTGGCGAACGAGCAGGTGGTGAACGGACGCTGCTGGCGCCATGAGGACCAGATCGTGGAGCTGCGCGATCTGGAGCAGTGGTTCCTGCGCATCACGGATTACGCAGACGAGCTGGTCGCAGACCTGGACAAGCTCGACGGCTGGCCGGAAAAAGTGCGCACGATGCAACGCAACTGGATCGGCCGGAGTGAGGGAGCGCTGGTTGATTTCACGCTCGCTGCCGAGGGCGACGCGGAAGCCGCGACTGCGACGAACGAGAAGATCAGCGTCTTCACGACGCGCATCGACACCATCTTCGGGGCGACGTCGGTGCAGTTAGCGCCGCAGCATCCGCTGGTTGCGAGCCTGATCGAGGGCAATGCGAGGCTGGCCGGCGAAGTGCAGACCATGCTCGACGAGCAGAAGAAAGCCCGCGAGGCCGACGATCTGGGCGCGATTGATAAGCATGGCGTATTCACGGGCCGCTACGCCATCAATCCGTTCAATCAGGAGAAGGTGCCGATCTGGGTAGCAAACTACATTCTTGCTGATTACGGAACAGGCGCCATCATGTCGGTTCCGGCGCACGATGAACGTGATTTCGAATTTGCCAAGAAATATGGGCTTGAGGCGCGCGTCGTCGTGTTGCCGCGGCGCAACGGTGATCCAGTCCCGGACGGCGAGAAGGAAGAGCCGCTGCTGCCGTTTACTTCGGAAGACAGTCTGGTGATCAACTCTGGTGAATACAGTGGGCTGGGTTGCCGTGAGGCGCAGGAAAAGATGGCGGTCGATGCCGAGGCCCAGGGCTTTGGCAAGCGGCAGGTGACATACCGCCTCAAGGACTGGGGAATCAGCCGGCAGCGCTATTGGGGCACGCCGATTCCGATGCTGTATTGCGAGAAGGATGGCATCGTTGCGGTGCCCGATGAGCAGTTGCCGGTGCTGCTGCCGGAGAACGTGGACATCACGCAGCAGGGCGGTTCGCCGCTGGCCAGAATGCCCGAGTTCGTGAACGCGACGTGCCCGAAATGTGGCGGCCCAGCGCGACGCGAGACGGATACGATGGATACGTTCGTCGATTCAAGCTGGTATTTCTACCGGTATACCAATCCGAAATTGGCGACCGCGCCGGTGGCAACCGGCACGGTGGCATATTGGTTTCCGATTGACCAGTACATCGGTGGAGTCGAGCACGCGATCCTGCACCTGATCTATTCGCGCTTCTGGACGAAGATGATGCGCGACCTGGGATTGGTAAAGAATGACGAGCCGGTGGCCCGGCTCTTCACCCAGGGCATGGTGATCAAAAACGGCGCGAAGATGTCGAAGTCGAAGGGCAATGTCGTATCGCCCGACGAGATGGTGGCGCGCTATGGAGCAGATGCTACGCGCATGTACTCCCTGTTTGCGGCGCCGCCGGATCGCGATCTCGATTGGCAGGAAGATGGAGTCGCGGGCGTCAGCCGCTTCTTGTCGCGTGTCTATCGCCTGGCGATGAAGTATGCAGAGCGGGCGCGGCCTTTTGCCGACGGGCATGTGGATGAGGCGATGGCTTCGGACGCTTCACTGGCATTGCTGCGCACGACGCACCAGACGATACGCAAGATTACAGAAGACTTTGGCGGGCGGTGGCATTTCAATACATCGATCGCTGCATTGATGAGTCTGATGAATGAGGTGATCGCTGCAGAGCCGAAGATTGACGCGGGCGAGGTTTCTGATTTCGTGGTGTCGCGCATTCTGACGAATCTGACGCTACTGCTTGCGCCCTTTGCACCGTTCCTTGCGTCGGAGTTGTGGAGCCAGTTGGGAAATACGACCGAGTTGCTGCGGCAGCCCTGGCCGCAGTTCGATGCGGCGCTGGCTGCTGAAGAGGTGCTTGAGATTCCGGTGCAGGTGAACGGAAAGTTGCGCGCGGTGATCTGCGTTCCAGCGGGTGCAGATGAGGATGCGGTTCGCGCGGCGGTCGGGACCGACGAGAAGGTTAAAACCTTCATTGCGGGCAAGAGCGTTGTGAAGCTGATTTACGTTCCGGGCAAGCTCGTCAACATTGTTGTGAAATGACGAGGCCTTCACCGCAGATCGGGGGGAAGCTTGTCCTCGATACGTCCCGCAAAGGTGTTCGCGGCGCGCAATCGTTTGTGAAGGTGTTGCAGACCTGCTGGCGGCGGCCTGATGTCGTCGGGTTGGAAGTGCTGTGGCGCTGGACCTTTGGAATTCCGGTATTACTACTGCTCTATTACGAAGCGAAGATTGTGCTGGGGCAGGCTCCGGGGTTTTTGCCTCTCGTGCGGAACTTTACCGTGCTTGATCCGATGCGTGCTGCGACCGATGTCGCCGCCGCGGTCGAGATGTTGCGAGAGCCGTTGTTGCAAATAGCGCGTTGGCTGGTTCCGGTACTGGTTGTCGGATGGTCCGTTGCTTCCGGAATCGGCCGCAGTGTGGTGTTACGCCGCTACGATCGCACCCTGCCTGCCCGTCCCGTAACGCTTATCGCGCTGCAGTTGGTGCGGCTCGTGTCGCTGTTGGGAACGGTGCTGCTGTGGTGGGTTGTGTTGCAGTGGATCGCGGCACACACCGTGACGAACGCAGAGCCGAACCTGGTGGCCTATTTCGCTGGAGCGATTGTCTGGTCGCTGGGCGTTTTTACTGCGTGGGCGCTGGGAAGCCATCTGCTTTCCGCAGCGGCGATTCTTGCAGCGATCGAGGGACGCGGCTTTGCCGACAGCATTCGTGGCGCGTTTGCCCTCGGCCGCGTCAGGCCAAAGTTGCTTGAGATCAATCTTGTGCTTGGGATCGCGAAGCTGGCGATCATCGTATTGTCGATCGTGATGTCATCGATTCCTCTGCCGTTCATGTCTGTGATGACGGCCGGTGCGATGAACTA
>DATMOZ010000209.1:0-13716 GCA_035567995.1 Acidobacteriaceae bacterium | reverse complement strand
GCCGCGGCCGCTCGAAGAGAGCGAAGTAGTCCGTCGCCGCAATTGCATCCTGTTCAGCTTGATTGATCATGGAAGGAGAGATATGCCACAGGAGCAGTTACACAATTGCCGCCGACCTGCAAAGAAGTGAATGTCAGCCCGAGAACGAAGAGCCGCATCCACACGACTTTGTTGAGTTGGGGTTGATAAAGTTGAATCCCTGCCGCATTAGCGTCTCCTCGTAATCGAGAATCATGCCGTGCAGATATAGAAACGACTTCGGGTCGACGAAAACGCGCACGCCATCGTATTCATACACACGGTCGCGCTCACGGGGCTGTGTATCAAATCGAATGTTGTAGGACAGCCCTGAGCATCCCCCGCCCTGCACGCCTAGACGCAGCCCGCCCTGCTCTGGCGAAATGCCCTCTTTCGCCATTGCAATGCGGATGCGGGCAATCGCGCGCGGGGTCACTTCGATCCCGGCGCCCTTCTTAACAGGCGGCGCCGCAGGAGCTGAGGTGACCGCGCTCGTCGAGCCGATCTGGGTGAGAGTGTCTGACATTTCCTTACCGCGCGGCGCCGGCTGAAGCAGTTTCGGTCTCCGCAACGTTGTTCTTCTTCTTCCAGTCGCCGATTGCCGCGCGGATCGCGTCTTCTGCGAGCACCGAGCAGTGAATCTTGACCGGCGGCAGCGACAGTTCTTTCACGATGTCGGTGTTCTTGATCTCCATCGCTTCAGAAACCGTCTTGCCCTTGACCCACTCTGTCGCGAGTGAGGATGAGGCAATTGCCGAACCGCACCCGAAGGTCTTGAACTTCGCATCTTCGATGATCTGCGTTTCCGGATTCACCTTGATCTGCAGGCGCATCACGTCGCCGCACTCCGGTGCGCCAACCAGGCCCGTTCCCACTTCCGTGGACCCCTTGTCCATCTGCCCGACGTTGCGAGGATGGTTGTAGTGATCGATTACTTTTTCGCTATATGCCATTACCGTTCTCCTGAAAAATCTAGTGCGCTATGCAGCGGTGAAATTCTTAGTGTGCCTGCCATTCAATCTTCGAAATATCGATGCCTTCTTTCACCATCTCGTAGAGCGGTGAAAGTTCGCGCAGCTTCTTGACTACGTCGATCACCTTGTTCGCGACGTAATCGACCTCGGCTTCGGAATTGAAGCGTCCGAGACCGAAACGAATGGAACTGTGCGCCACGTCATCTCCCAGACCAAGCGCCTTTAATACATACGATGGCTCCAACGTCGCAGAGGTACAGGCAGAGCCTGAAGAAACCGCGATGTCGTTTATGCCCATCAATAACGATTCGCCCTCGACGTATACGAAGCTCATGTTTAGATTGCCCGGCAGCCGGTGTTCCATCGTGCCATTGACGTGGATGTAGTCCAGTTCTGACTCGAGCTTCGTCTTGAGCTTGTCACGCAGCTTCGTAAGCTTGGTGGCCTCTTCGGCCATCTCTGCGCGGGCGATCTCGCACGCCTTGCCGAGCCCGACGATGCCGGGGACGTTCAGCGTGCCCGAGCGCATACCTCGCTCATGGCCGCCGCCATCGATCTGCGCCGACAACTGCACGCGCGGGTTGCGGCGGCGCACATACAGTGCTCCGCAGCCCTTGGGCCCATAAATCTTGTGGCCGCTAAGCGAGAGCAGGTCGATGTTCATCGTGTTCACGTCGACCGGAACCTTGCCGAGCGCCTGCACCGCATCCGTGTGGAAGACGACGCCGCGGTCGTGGCAGATTTTGCCAATCTCGGCAATCGGCTGGATCACGCCGATTTCGTTGTTCGCGAACATGATGCTGACCAGAATGGTCTTGTCATCAATCGCGCGCTTCAGGTCTTCGAGATCGATCAGACCATCCGCGCCGACAGGAAGATACGTCACGCGATAGCCGTATTTCTCAAGGCGTTTGCAGGTGTCCAGCACCGCTTTGTGTTCAGTCGCCTGGGTGATGATGTGGTTGCCGCGCTCTCTGTACATCTCAGCGATGCCCTTGATAGCGAGGTTGTTCGATTCGGTCGCGCCGGACGTGAAAATAATCTCCTTCGCCGTTGCACCGATCAATTTCGCGATCTGCTCACGCGCAGTCTCAACAGCCTGCTCCGCTTCCCAGCCGAACGAGTGGTTACGGCTGGCGGCGTTGCCAAACTTGCCGGTGAAATACGGAACCATCGCTTCGAGCACGCGCCCATCCATCGGTGTCGTCGCGTGATAATCCATGTAGATGGGGAGCTTTACCCCTGCTGAGCCCGCTTTTGTTGTTGTTTCCGTCATCTCGACTGCCTCTCTGTGGAACTTTCTTGCTCGATTCTCAAAAATCTCGCCTAGCGCAGCGAAACCAGTTCTCGTCTCGCCTCTGTGTCGTTCTCGCGCAAATCGCTCAATCGCATCGCGCTCAGAACGTCGCGGATCGTATCGTTAACCCTGCGTAATGGCTCTTTGATGGTGCAACTGCGCGTCAGGTCGCACTCCCCATGGACCGTGATGCACGACGTGATAAAAAGCGGGCCGTCTATCGCACGTATCACTTCAAAAGCCGAAATTTCATCGCTCGCACGAGCCAGCGAATATCCGCCGTGCGTTCCGGCATGCGAGATTAGCAAACCCGCTTTCGTCAATCGCTGCAACAACTTAGCCAGAACTTGCTGGGGAATGTGATACTCGTCTGCAATATCCTTCGCACTGAGCGACACGCCTTCGCTGTGCTCGGCCAGGCACTTCATGGCGAGCAGAGCGTAATCGGCCTTCTTCGTCAGTCGCATCATGCTGCAATCCAGGGTCGAGGTAACTAGAAACCCGACCAAAAGCGTCCTATATCAGTATAGAGCGCATTCGCGGCGGCTGCAACGATTTGCCTGTCACTTGCCTCGTCACACGAATGTCGCTGAGGGAACATTATATGAATCCTTCTGCGTATTCCTGGATTAGCCCTCTTGTCCAGCGATGAAATCCGGGTACAATCGTGCGCACAGCAGCCACTGAATGACGATCATGAACGCCCAATCCAATCCCCTTCCATGCAAGCATCCTCAAGTGCGGATAGTCGCCCGCGAAGAAGATGTTGAGTACGTCGAGTGCCAGTTATGCGGCGAGGTTTTTGACTCGGATGAATTTCGCGACATGGTCATCGAAGAGACCGTCCTCGAGAAGGACGAAGCGAATTGAACTCGTGTTAGGGATTCGCGCTCAGAGCCGCTTCGTCCATCCGTCGCTGGCTCAGCATCACATAGTGCAGCGCTGACAGCACTGTCAGGCCCATAGTGGCGTATAGAGCCGTCTGACGCACCAGCACAACGATTACCGGCGAATAGAACTGCGACACAAGCACGCCCATCACGGCGAGAATTTGCGCAAGCGTATTCGCCTTGCCAAAGATGCTCGGGCCAAAGTCACGAAGCCCCGCCACTGCGAACATCAGCGCTCCAAGAATCACGACACCGAAATCGCGGCTGAATACCAGCACCGTCACGCTTCGCGGAATCAATCCGACATGGGTCAGCACAAGAAACAGCGTGCTCAACAAGAGCTTGTCAGCGATTGGGTCGAGGTACTGACCGAGCACAGTTTTTTGATGGAGGCACCGCGCGAGTACCCCGTCCATGGCGTCGCTGATCCCGGCAAGTACAAACAGCGCACACGCCGTGCGAAAATGCCGGTCCAGCACCGCAATCACCAGCAGCGGCACCATGCAGAGGCGCAGCAGTGTCAGCTGGTTCGGAGCGCTCCAGAGTTGTTTCAGCATGGTGGCAAGTTCATGCTACACGGGGAGACCGGTCTGCTATAGGCGTCCTAGTGTGCCCTGCATACCAGTCGACTGCGGCAGACCTTTTGTACTCCGGCGCCATTCCCCTTTTCGTGCAACAAAACCTCAGACAAGCTCGCGTTATTTTCCTCCGCGCGACGCAGCGGGGTCTTACGCTGGCCAATCGGCGCCGCGATTACATCTGGCTCCCACGGAACTCACGGCCTTTCCCTCCCACAAATTCGCCATTCATTCGCTTATGCACGATTGAAAGCTTCCGCTTCAAACTACCGTCCGACAGGATTGCCCACTCCAATCAGAAATGAAATCGCCCCAAAAATTGGTGCCCAAACCGAAAGAGAAGACCAGCGCGGCGCCCTTCGTACCCGACCGTCACTCGCTCAACGTGCTTAAACAGGCTGTGCAGAACTGCCGCGGTTGCGATCTGTACAAGTTCGCAACGCAGGCGGTATTCGGCGCGGGACCAGCGCACGCGCCGATGATGCTGGTCGGCGAACAACCTGGCGATGAAGAAGACAAACGCGGAGAGCCCTTTGTCGGCCCCGCCGGACGCGTACTGAACGAGATGCTCGAGGAAGTCGGTATTGAGCGCGAGCAGGTGTATCTGACGAACGCGGTAAAACACTTCAAATTTGTCGAGCGCGGTAAGCGAAGGCTGCACGAGCCGCCAGGATTGTCTGAAATTGCGGCGTGCAAACCATGGCTCGAAGCCGAGTTTGATGCGGTCAAGCCGCGTGTCGTGGTTTGCCTCGGTGCGACTGCTGCGAAGTCAGTTTTAGGAACTAAGTTTGCGTTGATGAAGGAGCGCGGCAAGATTATTGACTCTCCTCACTTCAAGCACGTCATCGCGACGATTCATCCATCCGCGGTGTTGCGCGCTCCCGACGAAGAGATGCGCCATCAACTGCGGGCCTTCCTGAAACATGACCTCGCGCTGGCTGTGCGCACGGCCCTGTCGCGCGCGAGCTAGCCCGCTGCCTGCTAGCTTATTTCCCATGTCGATCGCAGAAATCAACGGCGCACGAATTAACTATGAGCTGAGCGGAGATGAGGACTCGCCGCTCATCGTCTTCTCCAACTCACTTGGCACAAACCTGAATGTTTGGGATGGCCAGGTGGAAGCACTAGGCGGCTTCCGCGTCTTGCGCTACGACACCCGCGGTCACGGTCAAAGCGCCGTCACGGCGGGAGATTACACCATCGAAATGTTGGGCCGTGACGTGCTCGCTCTGCTTGATTTTCTGGACATCGACCGTGCTGCTTTCTGCGGCCTGTCGCTGGGCGGCTTTATCGGTCAATGGCTGGGCGCGCATGCGCCGCATCGCTTCAGCAAGCTGGTGCTGGCAAATACAGCGGCGAAGCTCGGCACGGCACAGAGTTGGAACCAGCGCATCGAGGAAGTGAAGTCTGGCGGCACCGCCGCGATCGCCGACGGCGTTCTCAGCAGGTGGTTCACTGAGCCATTTCGCAAGACCCATCCGGACCGCGTCGCATGGATCAAAGAGATGCTGCTATCCACACCAGCGGACGGCTATGCCTCATCCTGCGCCGCCGTGCGCGATATGGATCTTCGTGCTGACGCAGAGCGAATCACCGTGCCGACACTCATCATCGCCGGCTCGGCCGATCCGGTGGCATGCGTTGCAGACGCAGAATTCTTGCGCGAGCACATCGACGGAGCTCTCATGACCCTCTTACCGGCGGCGCATCTCTCGAGCGTAGAAGCCAGAGATGCTTTCAACCAGACGCTGTTGGCTTTTCTCTCCTGACGCAACCTGGCAAAGGCTATGCGAACTGCCGATAAGCTGCCGTGGTAAGAAATTCCTGAAAGGGCCCCGCGCTGAGATCAGTCAGTAGTCCCGCCGCACGCCCAAACATCGAGGTCGAAAATTCCGCTGCACCTCGCTCCTTCTCAATCCGCTTCAGAATCTCGGCAATCTTCCGATTCACGAGTTCGCTGGTGATTGTCTGCCCGTCCGGAAGCCGCGCGCCATAGTGTATCCACTGCCAAACTTGGGCGCGAGAAATCTCAGCGGTGGCAGCGTCTTCCATCAGGTTATAAATCGGTACGCACCCCGAGCCGCGCAGCCACGACTCCAAATACTGCAGCGCGATGTCGATGTTTTTTTCCAGCCCTTCTTCAGTGAGCGGTCCTTTTGGCACTTCGAGAAGCTGCTCGGCACGAATCCTGGATTCCGCGTTATGCGGAGCAGCGATCTGGTTGGCTCCCGGCATGTGTTTGTCAAAGATCTCACGCGCTATCGGAACCAGCCCAGGGTGTGCGACCCACGTACCATCATGGCCTGCTTCGACTTCCCTCAGCTTGTCCTGCCGCACGCGCTCCATCGCTTCAGCATTTGCTTCGACGTCGTTTCGGATAGGTATCTGCGCGGCCATTCCGCCCATCGCATGAATGCCTCGCTTATGACAGGTGTGAATCAACAGCTCAACGTAAGCCGCCAGAAATGGCTGCGTCATCGTGACGCTGCTTCGCTCAGGAAGGATATAGTCCGGGCGGTTTCTGAATTTCTTGATGAAGCTGAATATGTAATCCCATCGGCCGCAGTTCAAACCCGCCGAGTGGTTCTTCAACTCATACAGAATCTCATCCATCTCAAACGCGGCGAGAATGGTCTCGATCAGCACCGTGGCCCGAATCGTTCCAGTCGGAACACCCATGTACGATTGCGCAAAAACGAATACATCGTTCCACAGACGCGCCTCGAGATGACTCTCCATCTTTGGCAGGTAAAAGTACGGAGCAGTCCCGCGCTTCATTAACGTCTTCACGTTGTGAAAGAAATACAAGCCAAAATCAAAGAGCGACGCCGAGATTGGAGCACCCGCGAGCAGCAGATGCTTCTCAGTCATATGCCATCCGCGCGGCCGCACAAAAAGGACAGCCGGCTTCTCGGCCAGTCTGTACTCCTTGCCTTCAGGTGAACTGAACTTGATCGTCCGCTCATTCGCGTCTTTCAAATTCCGCTGCCCTTCGAGACAGTTGCCCCACGTCGGAGCATTGGAATCTTCGAAATCTGCCATGAAAACATTGGCGCCCGAATTCAAAGCGTTGATGATCATCTTTCGTTCAGGCGGACCGGTAATCTCAACGCGACGATCGAGCAGGTCTGCAGGAATGGGGTCGACCGACCATTTTCCCTCACGAATTTCGCGCGTCGACTCCAGAAAATTCGGCCGCTCTCCACCATCAAGCCGCTCTTGGCGAAGTACGCGCTGGTTCATCAGGTTCAATCGCCGCGCTTCGAACTCCAGATCCAGTGCTTGCAGAAATTCACGCGCTGATGGGGTAAGCAGTTCAGCCTCTAGTGGGTGTGTCTCAGGCATTGCGATATTTTCGACTGCGGTAGACATTTGATTTCTCTTTTCTCCGGTGGTGGTTCAAAGAAGGCCAATACCGCTGTGGGCTTACACAGCCGACTCTTCCCTCTCGAACTGCTCCTCTTCCGTCGATCCGGGCAGCGCGCAAATCGACGTTTGTCCTGAAGCGATTGTCGATGCGACATCGTCGAAATAGCCGGTACCGACAAAGCGCTGATGCTTGACCGCGGCATAGCTGTAGCGTTCCGCCGCCTCAAACTCCCGCTGCTGCAACACAGAGTACGCGCTCATGCCCGACCTCGCATACTCGCGCGCGAGTTCGTACATGGAAAGATTCAGGGAGTGGAATCCCGCCAGTGTTACAAACTGGAAGCGGTAGCCCATCGCTCCGAGCTCACGCTGGAATCTCGCGATGTCCGCATCCGACAACTTCGCCTTCCAGTGAAACGAAGGAGAGCAGTTGTAGGCCAGCAGCTTGCCTGGAAACTCCGCGTCTATGGCCTCCGCAAACCGGCGCGCTTCTTTGATATTCGGTTCCGATGTTTCGCACCAGATCATGTCAGCATACGGAGCGTATGCCAGGCCGCGCGCAATCGCCGCTTCTATCCCGCCTCTGAAGCCAAAGAATCCCTCAATCGTGCGCTCGCCCGTGATAAAGGGCAGGTCCAGCGCGTCTGAATCGCTGGTGATCAACTGCGCGCCGTTCGCATCCGTGCGCGCAATCAACACCGTGGGGACATCAAGAATATCCGCCGCCAGCCGCGCCGCCACCAGCTTCTGAACCGCATCGCGGACCGGCACCATCACCTTGCCGCCCATGTGCCCGCACTTCTTGGCCGACGAAAGCTGGTCTTCAAAATGGACTGCGGCGGCACCGGCCTCGATCATCGACTTCATCAGCTCAAAGGCGTTAAGCGCTCCGCCAAAACCGGCTTCGGCATCCGCGACGATGGGCAGCATCCAGTCGATATCGCAGCGCCCCTCACTGTGAGCAACCTGGTCTGCGCGCAGCAGAGCGTTGTTGATCGAACGCACGACACTAGGCACGCTGTTCGCCGGATACAGACTCTGGTCCGGATACATCTGACCGCCGAGATTTGCATCCGCAGCAACCTGCCAGCCGCTCAAGTAAATTGCCTTCAGGCCGGCCTGGGCCATTTGAACCGCCTGGTTCCCCGTGAGAGCACCGAGGGCCGCCACATACGGCTCTTCATGCATGAGCCGCCAGAGTTTCTCTGCGCCCGATCTGGCGAGCGAGTATTCGATTCGGACCGTGCCGCGAAGACGGACCACGTCCTCTCGTGAATACGTCCGTGTAACCCCATTCCATCTGTTACGGCTCCAATCAGCATTCGCACCTGCGTAGTCGATCATCGGCGTTCTCCTCGGCCTGAGTTCTTGATATAAGCACTCACTCCGGCGTGTGATGCCAGTGAACCCGATCGAGAATGCTCTGGCAATCCTTACTCGTCCGTTTCGGGCGACTGGCCGATTTGACGTTGCTCACCTGCACTAAAATGACCAGCGTTTCCCACGATTTATTTTCAGCAGATTTTCACCGTTCATCGGCCGTTCCGTGATACTCCAGCCCGAACATTAGCCGTCGCGATTTCTTTCTCGCCCGAATCGGATTGCTTCGCTACAATGCCGAACATGGCACTCACCACCAGGTTCTTGAAGCGGCTTAACGACTCCCTCGCAGCGAGGAATCTCACGGAAGGCACAGTTGCTCTCGACTCGGCCGCGGAAGAACTGGCACGGCTGAATCCCAAAATGCAGCACGCCACCGACTTGCTGCTCTGTGTCGTGCAGTGGATCGATGTCGGCTACGGGGATCATCACCTGACTGATCTGTTGATCAAGCGCTTTCCCGCAAAAATACGGCAGCAAATGCCGCTCGCAGACTATCTTCGTCTCCGCATGGCGGAGGCATTTCGCGCCATGGCCGCCGAGGATGCAGATCATGCCATCGAGATTCTGGAATTTGTCATGAAGGCGGAACGCGAACTGAACGATCAAAAGATGATGGCGCTCGCGCATTTCTGGATGGGGAGGGCGCATCGTAAAAAGGGTGAGTACGAAATCGCGCTGAAGCATATCGTGCAGGCGCGGAAGATGACGGGTGCCTTGCCAGGAAATGCGGCCGCAACCGCCGTGATCCAGATCCAGGAGAGCTGGCTGTTCTTCCAGAAGAATCACCGAAAAGAAGCGTGGCGGCTGCTCGACGAAGCCGAGGCCGTATTGAAAAATACTGACTATCCGTTGGCGCTTGCGAACATTGAATCAGCTCGCGGACGAATCGTCCGCCGCTCGGGTGAATACACCAAGGCCCTCGAGCATTTCGAACGCGCCATCGCCATCTACTCAGCGCGACATCCTCATCATGGCAATCTGGCTCGTGTCCTGGTGAACTCCGCGTATGTGAAGCGGCTTGTCGCTCTGCAATTGCGGAAGAAGATCGATTCCAAATCAAGGCCGACGCGAAGCTCTGATCTCGGCGCGCCGGAATTGAAAAGCCTCGATCGTAGCCTGCACGCGCGATACCAGGAAATATGCCGCGAGGCACACGATCAACTAAACCGCGCCGAAAAAATCTATTCGCTGAATGAGAACCATGGCGGCCTCGGTTCGGTCCTGATGAACAGAGGTCAACTGCATCTAGACGACGGAGACTTCGAGAATGCGGCTCGTATTGCGCTGAGAGCATACCGTCTCGCATCTGAAAAGAACGACCACATCCTGATGGCAAGGGCGCGCATTCTGCAGGCGGCTACGGAAAATGCACACGTCGATGAGCAACTCGGCGAGGACGCAGACATCGCTGTACATGCAAGCACCGCGATGAAGTATTGTGACGAGGCGCTCGCGCTCGCCGAGCACACACAGAACCGCCGTCTGCTCGCCCGGGCATACCTGACAAAGGGGGAAACAGCCGCCAACGACTTCCTCAAAGAATGGGATAAAGCAAAAGAGTGCGTCGCTTTGGCGATGCCCCTTGTCAGCTCCGGCGATCGCGACCAGTTATGGGAGGAGCTGACCGCGCTCAAGTCGAAGATCGTTCAAGCCTCAGGGGTTGACGACGCTTTGCGCGCATGGTCCGACGGCTTAGTCGGCGATAAAACCTTTCAACAGGTAACGGAAGAATTTGCCGAAATCGTCATTCCTAAAGTATGGGAGCGCGAAGGTAGGAAAATATCGCGCGTGGCAGAGCGCCTCTCTGTTTCACCCAAGAAAGTCAGGCGAATTCTCAGGAACGTCGGTATGTTGAACGCTCAGGACGCATGAATCTGAACCTATATCTACTGGGGAGTCCAGTGAACGTGTCGTGTGAACAGGCCGTCCACGAAGCCTATCCGGTAGATCAGGAACAGTCCGAAACAGACACTTACCAGGCCTGATGCGACGGTCAAATATCGAGACGACTTTTTGCCAGACAGCGCGATCGGAATCGCCATCACGGTAGTCATCGCCATCATTCCAATAACCGTACCCAGCCCGAAGACGACCAAATATGCGATGGCCCACATTGGATTACGGATCAGGGACAGTACCAGTAACGCTACCGCTGCCGAGCCGGCGAGACCGTGCACTAAGCCGATCGATAAAGGACGCAACAGTTGGTAGTAACCAAATTTCTTCACCATGCTGCGCGCGCCGCGCCTTGCGTCCAGCGGCGCTAGCAGCTCCGAGTCGGCCACAGTCCAGCTCGCGGGCGTCAATCTCTGGGTCAGTCGACTTAGCAGGCCCGTCAAGTTAAGAATGCCCAGAAGAATCAACATACCCGCGACAGCCAGTTCCATCGACAACCCAAGTCGAGGCGGAATGGTAAGCCCAAACAGAATAATGGCCGACCCAACCATGAAAATCGTCACGGTATGGCCGAAGCCCCACAGCAACCCGATCAGCGCACCCTGCCGCACAGAGCGCTCGCGACTGACGATGGTGGAAACGGCAACGACGTGGTCTGGGTCAGTCGAATGACGGACGCCGAGAAACAAGCCCAACAACACTATGGCCAGAAAAGACGCAAGCCGGTTGTGCGTCAGCGCAGCGAAGCTGAACGCAATGCCCGTTTTCGGTATTGCAGAAATGACGATCGTAAGTCCCGCGGCAAGCATTATCCCGGCTAACGCAAACAGGAGCCATTTGCGAACCCATGGCGCATCGCTCTTGACGCTTGGAATCCAGTGGCTGTGGCGGACTCCGTTCTTATCGATGTGGTCGCCAGTCCCACCAGTCCAGGCGCGCAGCAGAAGATACGAAGCTAGCACCGCGATCACCAGACCCGACACAACACTCAGCCATGAGTAAAGACGCTCTGGAATCAGATACCTCGAGGCGAGAAGAACCACCGCTCCCAGCAGAAACACGCCTGCCATGCGCGCAACGCTGACGAGCAGACCCATCACTACCGCATTCCTCGTGTTGCCGTGCGAGCCGGCAGGCTCAAAGGTCACGCCCGCATGATATTCCAGGAACGCGTCCTCCGTCCCGAGACGCATCGGGTGTTCGATTCATCCTGCATCTCCGGCCTGCTCAACTGTTGGCCGCGACGGCTCGCTACACTCCGCCGCAAAAGGCAGCCAACTTGCATGTCATCCTTAGAGAGTTTTCTGGGGAGCAATACATTAAATGGACACCAAGTCTTTCCGCCTGATTCTAGGCGGTTTAATGGTCATTGCGAGTGCAGTAGGCTGGGCGGTCACACAACCGAGCAGGCGGCCTGGCACTATCCCCGTCGCGCAGACCATCGACCAGTCGCGCGTCCAGGGCATTGCGGCGACAGAGAGCGCCTCCTTCGATCCTAGGGACGTAAGCTCTTTTCTTGACGGTCTGGTCCCGACGCAGCTTGTGCGCGGAGATATGGCTGGCGTCGCCGTAATCGTGATTCGTAATGGTCAAGTCCTGGCAAAGAAGGGCTACGGCTTCGCCGACGTCAGCCGTAAAATTCCCATCGATCCTGACCAGACAGTGTTCCGCGTCGCCTCTATCTCCAAACTGATGACATACGTCAGCGCGATGCAGCTCGTAGAACAGGGACGCCTCGATCTGGATGCAGACGTCAACCGCTATCTCGACTTCAAAATCGAGCCCGCTTTTCAAAAGCCGGTAACCCTGCGCGAACTCATGACGCACACCGCCGGCTTTGAACATCAGCAGCAATACATTCTCCAGCACGAGACCGACGCACATATTCCTTTGCGCGAATTTCTGATGCGCTTCCAGCCAAAGCGCATCTATCCGCCCCGCACCATCGCTTCGTACTCCGATTATGGAGTCGGCCTCACCGGCTACATCGTCGAACACGTCAGCGGCGAACGGTTTGAGGATTATGTGCAGCACCATATCTTCGATCCCCTGGGTATGGCGCACTCAACGTTTGAGCAGCCGGTGAGACCGGACCTGCGCAACCTCGTGTCCCAGGGCTACAACTCGACGGCTGACGCGCCATACCCCTTTGAGGTCTACAATCCCGCGCCTGCGGGCGGACTATCGACTACGCTCTCCGACCTGGCACTTTTCTCGCAGACGATGCTGAACGGCGGCGAGTGGAACGGCCACCGAATCCTGCGTCCGGAAACAGTGCAGGAAATGTGGACCCGGCAGTTTGCAGTAAGCCCCGCCCTGCCTGCTATGTGCATGGGCTTCTACGAAGTGGACTTCAACGGTCTGCGCCTCATTGGGCACGCCGGCGATACGCGGGTCTTTCATAGCCAACTTGAAATCCAGCCCGAGCTCAAGTTGATCGTCTTGTCGGCGTACAACTCGACGGGAGCAGATGGCAGCGGCGCCGACGGTGCGCGCTGGGAAATTCTCGGCGGAATACTCGACCGATATTTCCCCAACCACGAACAACCGCATTGGCAGCCGGTCGATGCGCGCGCGCGTCAGATCGAGGGCACCTTCATCAAGGCCCGGCGAATGGAATCTGGGCGCATGAAGCTCGAGTCGTTGATGCATCAGATCCACGTGCACGTAAACGCGGACGGAGAGCTGATCAACAAGATGGCAGTTGACACCCGCGGGCACCCGATCAAACTGCGGTACATCGGTAACGATTTGTGGCAGGACGAAATTGGCCAGGGCCGCATTATGGCTTTGCGCGATCAGAGCGGTCGCGTAATCGGCTTCGCCAGCATGTTTGGCGCGACCATGACCGTTCGCGTTCCGTGGTGGGAAAATGCGCGCTTCGTGCTGCCATTCCTTGCATTCGCGCTGCTTGCGTCAGGCCTGGTGGCATGCAGCCTGCTGCTGCAGATCCTGCCGGGCTTATTCGATCGACTGCGCACAGGAATGGGCCTTGCAGGGGAGCCGCTCACCGGCACGCAACGATTGGCCGCTTTGGTTTGGATACCCGCAGTGCCCATGCTGCTTGCGTTGTTTCTGCATATCGCGCACGAGCCGCTTCCGGAGTTCGAGCACGTTCCTTTTTACTTCCTGTTGCAGAACATCCTGGTAGCGGTCGCGATCGTTCTGAGTATTCCCGGCATCGTTTTTGCGATTAGAGTTGCGTTGCGCGCCGAAACTCCATTGCGCACCAAGCTGAAACATACCGCCGTCGGCGTAAGTTACGTGTTCCTCATCTGGTTCTCGCTGCATTGGCACCTGATCGGACCAAT
>DATMOZ010000208.1:0-30755 GCA_035567995.1 Acidobacteriaceae bacterium | reverse complement strand
GGTTAGCGCGTACTGGTGTGTCTGATTTTTTCCGCTGAGTTGAGGAAAGACGTTTGCGATATCGCTGGCCGAGTGGTTGTAGTTGAAATTGATATTGATGTTCTGGTGCAGCCCTTTGCCGCTGCCGCCCATCAGGGCCTGCAGGAAGGGTGGAACGCCTGCGCCGCTTCCACCGTTGCCGAAATTGCGCACGTAGCGCACGCCGACGCTGGTCGTGTTCTGGTCGAATGTCGTGAGCAGGTGATAGTTGCGTTGGGAACCAATGAGGTTTGGCGGCGGCAGATATTGCAGCAATGCAGACGCTTGTGACGTGATGCGACTCTCAGGGATGGTGTTGTTGGCAAATGGCTGGCCCGTCTGCGGATCGTAAATGGTGACGGGATTTCCTGCGGAATTGACGAGGCCTTGAAAATGGCCGGCGCGCTCAGCAAGTGTAGGCACGGCCGCATACTGATCGAAGGGCGAAGAATTTTTTGTGCCGAAGAGGGTCAGGAAAATGAAGTTGCGCGTGTCGGGTTTCAGCAGAAATGGAATCTGTGGAGCGCCAGTGTAGACGACTCCGAAACGATTTGAGTTGTAACTCGGCTGTTCGGTCTTCACGCCAGTGATGGAGAAATTTTTTGCGTTCAGCGCGGAATTGCCGCCCGAATAGAAGATGGCGCCGTGAGGCTTATTGGGATTGAATTTGCGGAAGGCACCGCCGAGCCCACCGCCAAACCCACGTCCGCCTCCACCGCCGAAGCCTTCGCCGCCGGCGCCGCCTGACGGGGCAAAATTGGCGCGGCCGGTCTGAGCCTGTCCGCGCGCGCTGTCCAACTGCTCGCGAAGCTGAGCCTCGTCGATACCGGCGAAGGGGCTGGTAGTTCCAGTTTGTCCGCTGATGGCGACGGAGTCGGTTCCGCTGTTCTGTCCGGCGAGCGAAGGCAGTGCGGCACCGGGGTTCTGATCGCCAATGCCGGCCTGGGTGGCGTCGCCGTTCGCAGAGAGCATGCCGAGGTTGACGGCTCCGCGCAGCGTGTCTGCGAGACGCGTGCTGCTGCCGGATGCGGCTTGTTCTGTCCGGTCTGCCGCCTGCTCGGCACGCGATGTCAGGACAAGCGCGAAGTCGGCCTGCTGATTCGTGTTGGTTGCGTTGAGCAGCAGTTCTTTGGTGGCCGCGGCAAAGGCAGGAAAGTCTGTGCGCAGCACGTAGCGGCCGTTCTTTGGAATCGCCATGGCAAAGTTGCCATTGACGTCAGTGCTGGCCGAATATTTTTTGCCGCTGAGAGTGTTGGTAGCGGTGATGGTGACGCCGGGCAGCGGAGTCGTGCCGGATTTTACGGTGCCGCGAATCGTGCCTCCCTGTTGCGTGGTGGACGTGGTCGGGGCTTGCTGCGCAAATGCAGGGGGCGCCGCGAGTGCGACGCACAGTGCGGCGGAGAGAATCAAGCGGATCAAAAGTTTTATGCTCCCTTAGGGGCTCAGCCCTCGTTCGTCGGCGTTTTCCGTACCAGCTGAGGCGCGTACCGTTGAAATGAAAGACGTAAGAGTGCCGCCACTTGTTGCTGGATCCGCTGTCCTCGCGCAAGGATGGCCATCCACCAAGGTAAGTTATTGAAGAGACGGGGGTGGCGCAGGCGATGGTGTTGCCGGCGGTGATGCGTCGCCGCCATTGTTGCGCGCGCCTCGGCGTGCGTTGGGATCGAACACGACGATGGTGGCTGGCGTGAAGACACCATTTTTGATTGCGCCGCGACCGGTGACGGTGTCTCCTACCTTGATGTCAGCGAGGGTGATGCTGTCGTGTCCTTTGCGGAAAGAAGTGCTTTCATCGGCCTGGACGGTGGCGAGTTTGCCGTCCGGGCGTTGGACGGTGATCTTCGCGTCATCGGCGTTAAGGGCGGTGATTTTGCCGGCGATGTAAGTGACTCCCCAGTCGGCCTGGAGCTGCTTGACCGTCGCCGCGTCGATAACGAATCCGAACGCGGCATTCACTTTCTTTGCTGCGCTGTCGATGTCCCCGCCTGCGGCGAGAGTATCGCCGGCGTGTATGTCGGTGATCTTGATGGGTTCAGGCGGGGTTTGCTGGGCGTCTGAGTTTTCGTGATGTCCGCCGCCTGCTCCGCGCATTGGACCGCTGCGCTTGATGACGCGCGCATTGGGGCCCAGTTTAACCTGCCAGGTTTCGCCATCGTCGGTCTTAATCGTGACGAAGGGCGGCGCGATGGCCGTGACGGTGCCGCGTACGGTGCGACCGTTGCCTGGGCCGCCGAGGTCGCCCTGAGGGGGCTGCGCCCTTGCTGCCGAAACCAGCAGGAGCGTAAGGGCGGCGGTTACGAAGGCTTTGAATTTCATGAAGTTCTCTCGCAAAGAAAGACGCACCCGGACGCAATTTGGACGCATCGGAACTGGTACGACGAAGGCTGGTACACTCTGCGGCAATGCACGACATAGCGGCGGTACAACATAACGAGACGCATTTTGAGTCGTCGGAACTGATTCGCGACATCGTGATCGGCATGGCAGATGGCCTGACCGTTCCATTTGCGCTGGCAGCCGGGTTATCGAGCGCGGTGGGCAGTTCGCACCTGGTCGTATTGGCCGGGCTTGCGGAGATTGCCGCGGGTTCGATTGCGATGGGGCTGGGTGGATACCTGGCGGCGCGGGGCGACGCTGAGCATTACGCGAGCGAGCGAGTCCGCGAAGAGACAGAGATTGTCGAGCGCACGCACGACGAAGAAGAGGAGATCTATCAAATCTTTGAGCAGTATGGAGTTGAGCGGGCTGCCAGCGCCTCGGTGCTGACGGCGTTGAAACGGAATCCGACGGCGTGGGTGGATTTCATGATGCGGTTTGAGCTTGGTCTCGAAGAGCCGCATGCGAGCCGCGCCAGCCGGAGCGCCCTCACGATTGCGCTATCGTACATCGTTGGAGGGCTGGTGCCGCTGGCTCCCTACATGCTTTCTTCGGGACAAACGGCATTGTTATGGTCTGTTGCCATAACTTTGTTAGCCTTGGCGGTGTTTGGCGGCATCAAAGGAAAGCTGACCGGTACGGGGTCTGTGCGGTCTGCGGTGCAGACGACATTGACGGGCGGTCTTGCGGCAGCGGCAGCATATGGGTTAGCTCGATTACTCAGCGGCGGCCATAACCTGTAAATGCATTCGTGGGGATGACTCGATGACGCCAGTCGCAAGCGAGACCGATGCAACGCTGAAGTTAACCAGGAAAGACGGGACGCTGCTGGATCGATTTCGCAGCGTGCGGGGCTGGACGGACCATCTGGCGGCCCGATTGAGCGCCGAAGACCAGATGGTGCAGTCGTTCGGCGACGCAAGTCCCGTGAAGTGGCATCTGGCGCACACTGCGTGGTTCTTCGAAACATTCGTGTTGCGTGAATTTGCCGCCGGCTATCGCGCTTACAACGACGACTATCTCTGGCTGTTCAACAGCTATTACAAGTCGCTGGGGCAGCACCCTGAGAAGCAGCTGCGGGCGGCGTTTTCGCGGCCTGCGCTGGCCGATGTGCAGGCGTTTCGGCGTCATGTCGATGATGCGATTGCGAGATTACTGCAGGACGGGACGGAAGAGGAAGCACTGCGCCGGATCGATCTTGGGCTGCATCATGAGCAGCAGCACCAGGAGTTGATTCTGACGGACATTCGCCATGCCTTTTGGACGAATCCTCTGCGGCCGTCTTATTCGGATCGTCCCCTGCCGGCTGCGGTAGAGGCAGTTGCCTTGCGGTGGCTCGACTATGACGGTGGACTCTACGACATTGGGCACAGCGGCGCAGGATTTGCATTTGACAACGAGCAGCCGCGGCATCCGGGGTATGTTGCGCCGTTCCGGCTGGCTTCGCGCGCGGTGACGTGTCGAGAGTATCTGGAGTTCATCGAAGACGATGGATATGCGAAGCCGGAGTTGTGGCTGAGTGCGGGATGGGACGCGGTCGAGCAGCATCGCTGGGAAGGCCCGCTCTACTGGCATCGTGATGAGCGCGGGGAGCGGCGCGTATTCACGCTGCATGGGGATGTGGGGCTGAGCGAGTTGATCGACACTCCGGTTGCGAACGTGAGCTTTTTTGAGGCGCAGGCATACGCGCATTGGGCTGGCGAGCGCTTGCCGACGGAGGCGGAGTGGGAAGTCGCGGCTTCGCGCTGTGAGCTGCGCGGGAATTTTGCTGAGCGGGAAGTTTTTCAGCCGGGAGATTTCGGCCACGCCGGAGTGTCGCGTGGTGATGGGCCTGAAGGCATGTTCGGCGACACGTGGGAGTGGACGCAGAGTGATTACGACGCGTACCCGGGATTCGTGGCCACCAACGGTGCGCTGGGGGAGTACAACGGGAAATTCATGTGCGCGCAGTATGTACTTCGCGGCGGATCGGTGGCGACGCCGGCGACTCATATTCGCCCGACTTACAGGAACTTTTTTGGACCGGGCACGCGGTGGCAATTCTCTGGGATTCGGTTGGCGCAGGACGTTCGCAACCCCGTAACGCAGGACAAAACTTGAATGATCGTAACAACCGTTTCTACAGCGCAGTCGCTGGAGATTGCCGACTTACTTGAGAAGGTAAAAGACGAGGTGCGCCGGGGATTGTCGACGCAGCCGAAGACTCTTTCACCGTGGCTGTTCTACGACGAGGAAGGGTCGCGCCTGTTTGAGCGCATCACGGAGCTGGATGAGTATTACGTGACGCGGACCGAGCGCTCAATTCTGGAAGAACATGCAGATGAAATCGTGCGGCTCGCGTGCCGTCGCGAGCGCATCCGATTGGTGGAGCTGGGTGCGGGCAGCGGAGCAAAGACCGAACTGGTCATGCGCGCAGTGCTACGGCGTCAAACGTCGCTCGAGTATTTACCGAGCGACGTATCGCGTTCCGCGCTGGAAGATGCGCGCGTGCGACTGGAAGAAAAGATCGCGCACTTGAGAGTCGAACCGCGGGTCGAGAACTACACGAACGGCATCGCGCCGCTTCCTGACGATGGAATACGCGCGCTGGTGTTATGGATCGGGTCGAGTATCGGTAATTTCAATCCGGAGGATGCACATCAAGTACTTGCTCGTCTGCGGACGCGAATGCAAACGGGCGACGCGCTGCTGCTGGGCGCGGATCACGTGAAGGCTGAGCCGTTGTTACTTGCCGCATACAACGATGCGGCGGGTGTCACGGCAGCGTTCAACAAGAATGTGCTGGTGCGGCTGAATCGCGAGCTTGGCGCAAATTTCGATATCGATAACTTCGAACATCGCGGCGTCTGGAACACGAAAAAGTCTCGTATCGAGATGCATCTCGTCAGCCGAGATGCGCAGGTAGTGGAGATTCCGGCAACTGGGCAGACGGTTTTTCTTGCTCCGGGGGAGTCGATTCACACCGAGAACAGTTATAAATTCACCGCCGCGCGAGTTGCGACGATGCTGCGCGATGCCGGTTTTTCAATGGAGCGGACGTGGTCGGATGCGCAGGGCTGGTTCGGACTGCATCTGGCTATGGTGAAGTAGGACAGGTCCCACTCACTTCTTGCGTACATAGTCGCCGCTTTTGCCGCCCGTCTTTTTTTCCAAAACAAGTTCGCGGATCACGATGCCTTTGTCGAGCGCTTTGCACATGTCGTAGATGGTGAGCGCGGCGATGGCGGCGGCGGTCATGGCCTCCATCTCGACACCGGTGCCGGCAGTGGTTGCGGCGGTTGCGCGGACGGCAACACCTGTATTTGTAACTGTAGTGGTTACGTTTACGTGCGTGAGCGGTAGAGGATGGCAGAGTGGTATCAGCTCTGCAGTGCGCTTTGCGGCCTGGATGCCGGCGATGCGCGCGACCTCGAGCGGATTACCTTTCGGATTGCTGGGCAGAGCCGCGAGGACTTCAGCGGAGAGTTCGACGAATGCGGAGGCCTCCGCTTCGCGCTTTGTGGCGGTCTTGCCGCTGACGTCGACCATGTTAGGAGAACCGAAATCGTCGTAGTGGGAGAGTTTCGTCATTGTTGTCTGGCTTATCAGGCTAACGCAGCAGGACGGTCATCGCTTCGCCGGTGCGAAAAACTTCGCGATTGGGCGGTATGACGAGGAATGCGTTGGAACGGGCGAGCGCGGCGAGGTCTCCCGAGCCCTGCCAAGGCACGATGCGCACGGTGGGACCGGCGATGGCGTGGTGGACCATGGCGGGCAGGAACCGAGTGAGTCCTGGCTTGCTGTGCACCTCTTCTGCCAGCGCGGCAGACATGAACGGCACCGCATAGTCGCGCTGACCCGCAAGTGCGGCAATGAGGAGTCGCGCGAAGAGCGAGAAGGTGACGAGGGTTGAGACCGGGTTCCCTGGCAGGCCGAAAAAGTATTGCGGGGTGCCGGTGACGGGGTTGCCGCCGACTGGTGGCAGCGCGCCAAAAACGAGCGGTTTGCCAGGTTGAATGCGTACGCCAGTGAAGAAGAATTCTGCGCCGCGATTACGCAGAGCCGTTTCGACGCAGTCGAATTTTCCCATGGACACTCCGCCGGAAAACAGAAGCAGATCGGCGGGGTTGCTCTTGGTTTGAGCAGAGGCGATGGCCTGCTCCGTCGCCGCGAGATTGTCAGATAGTGTGCGATGGATCTGCGGTTCGCCGCCCGCGTCGAGGACCTGTTCGGCGAGCGAGTAGGCATTCGAGTTAAAGATCTGATAGTCAAGGACGGGCTGGCCGGGCTCGATCAACTCGTCGCCAGTGGCAAAGATTGCGATGTTCGGACGCCCAAACACCAGCAGGTCCGGAAGGCCGCAACTGGCAGCGGCAGCAATCTGCGCGGCGCCGAGGCGGACACCCGCGGAGACGATGACAGTGCCTTCCGCCGCTTCGCTGCCACGCGGGACCACATTATCGCCGGCCTTGAGTGTGCGTCCTTCAGCCGCGCAGATGCGCTCTCCTATGCGCTCGGTGTGCTCGATCATGAGCACGGCATCGGCACCCGGCGGCATGGGCGCGCCAGTCATGATCTCGACCGCTTCGCGGCTTGCTAACGGTGTGGTGGCACCAGGCTGCCCTGCGCGCAGCAGACCCTTGACGAGGAGGGCGTGATCGACCTCGGCTGCACGTACGGCGAAGCCATCGCGCGTGGCCCGATCAAAAGGTGGGAGAGCGCGAGGGGTACGCACGTCTTCAGCCAGCACTCGCTGGTGCGCTACCGCCAGCGGGACGCGCGAAGGGGGCTGAGTTGGCGAGAGCCCCGCAGCGTGCACCGCGACTTCATTGACGGCTTCGTCGTAGCTGAGGATGTGCTCGTCAGACATGCTAAGAAGAGTACGCGCGTAACGGCAGAAAGAAAAAAGCGCGCCGCTTTTCGTGGCGCGCTTTTTGTGTCGGGTTTACGTTAGCGAATGAGTTAGCTCTTCTTTCCGGCCTTGTAGGAAGTGTGGATCGTTTCGCCTGCGGACGCGAGTACATCTTTGGCGTCCTGGACATGCGCGCCGTTGGGGGCGAGTTCAATGTATTTCTGGTAGGCCTCTGCGCATCCGGGAGGAAGTACGATTTTTCCGGACTTATCCACGCTGGCTTTCTGCACCAGCGCCTGCCCCTTGAGGAAGTAGGCATCTGCCCGCTGGGGATTCGCTGCGATAACGCGGTCTGCTGCTGCTGCCGCCTGATCGGGTTTGTTGGCCTGGGTCAGGGTGATGGTTTCGTTCATTGCGTAAAGCTCGGTGTGGGCCGGGTCGACCTTCGTGGCTGCTTCATACGAAGCGATGGCGTCGTCGGGCTTGCCGCTTTTCGCCTGGGCCTTAGCGAGATCGTTGTACGCAGCGCCGATCACGTCAGGCTGCGGCTTTTTCGCGTTGGTACCGAGTTCAATTGCCTTCTTGAATGAAGTGATGGCGTCGTCGTACTTTGCTGCGCCAAGTTGTGCCTGGCCGAGCGTATAGACCAGCACCGGCTCATCGGGTTTCGCCGCGACAGACTGCGTCATGGCGTCGATCGCCGGTTGGAAGTTGCCGGCTGCGATGTCGGCGCGTGCTTTTGTGAGTGCGGCATTCAGATTTTTGACCTGGCTGTTGGCGGCCAGCGCGGCTGCATTGTTCTTCTTGATCTCTTCAATTTGCTTGCGGCGCTCAGGACTGATTTTGTCCATGAACTCCTTACGGGTCATGTCAAAGTCCACCGTCAGCGGGGCGGCGGCAACCTTGACGTTGGGCATTTCGTCGACCATGTTCTTCGTCTTATCCGGCACCTTAGGATCAGCCACGATGACGACGTAATCACCAGGGGCGACGTTGACGGTGTAGTCGCCGTTGGCGTCGGTATTTGTTGTGTACTTGAACGTCTTGCCGCCGTCGTTTGAAAACTCAACCGTGACTCCGGGCAGGGGCTGACTAATCTCGTTGTTAACGTGGCCCTTGACGGTGGTCATCTGCTGCGCCTGCGCGAGCATTGGCAGCAGGGCGAAAGCGGCCGCCATTCCAAGGGACTTGATTCCTGTGAATCGAGCGATTCGGGTCATTGACTTACTCTCCTAGTGGCTTGAACACGCAAGCCGGAACTTTTCTTTCGAGCGTTACCGCTGCGCGTAGAGAATGGGATCGGCGACCCCGGCTTCGGCAAACGCACGCAATCGCAACACACAACTTTCGCACACTCCGCAGGCCTGCTGCTGGCCCTGATAGCACGACCACGTTACATGGAATGGCGCGCCGAGTTCAACTCCGCGACGGACGATGTCGTGCTTTTTCAAATGGATGAGCGGAGTGACGATTTCGATGTCCGAGTCGCGGGTACCGGTAGTGATAAGCCGGTTGAACGCTGAATAGTAGGCTGGCCGACAATCGGGATAGCCAGAGCTATCCTGTTCGACGGCGCCGATGAAAATTCGTTTGGCACCCAGTACTTCTGCCCAACTGACAGCGGCAGAGAGGAAATGCGCGTTGCGAAAAGGCACGTAAGTCACGGGGATTTCTGCGCCAGTTGCGGCCGGGTTGGGCTGGGCCGCGGGTACGGCGATGCTGGTGTCGGTAAGGGCAGAGCCACCGATGGTGCGAAAAAGATCGAGCTTCAGCGGGAGAAGCTGGCGGATTCCGGTGGCGGTGGCCACGGCTTCTGCGGCCTGTTGCTCGCGGGCCTCGGTGCGCTGGCCGTAACTGAAGTGGAGCGCGTATGTGTCGTAGTCGCGGGTCGCGATGGCGGCGCAGACGGCAGAGTCCATTCCGCCAGAAAGGCAGAGGACGGCGCGGGGTCTAGGGCTGGAGGTTGCGGGGTTAGGCGAGGCGTGAGCGGTCACAGCCCAGTTTAGTAGACCTTTGGTGAGGGCTCCAATCCGGCGCGGAGTTCCGCGAGATCGCGCCAGCCGAGCGGCAGCAGGCAGTTTTGAGGGGCGTCTTTGAACAGCGGCGCGATGGCGCTGTCCTGATAGCCGGCGATGCCGCAGCCGATGCGCGTGACGAAGAAGCTGAGTTTCGGGTGCGCCTTCGCGTAGTCGATGAAGTGCGCAACTTCTTCGCGGATGCGCGGGAGTCCGCTCATGGTGACGATGGCGTAGGCGTTGCCGGTACGGCCGACGCCTTGGCCCATCCTGGCGCCGGCATGCTTGACGGCGTAGGCGGCGGCTCCGGCGCCGTGATGGCCGGCTTCATTTGAGCCGAAGACAAAGATGTCGTGAGCGGGGTTGAAGGGGCGTTCGTGTTCGAGGGCGTTTTCTTCGATGGCCATGACGATTACTAAGATGCGCACGAACCAAAAGGCGGCGGCAAGCGTCAGCTGTGCGTACAGACCCAAGGCGTCTTAGACGCCCTTCTTCATCGGCTCCCAGACAAATTTGTGGATCTGCAGGCTCAGGCGGGCGGGCAGGCCGTCGGTTAGCATCCAGTCGACGAGGTCGCGCGGGTCGAGGGTCATGTTCGCGGCGGTGCGTTCGGCGCTTGGCGTTTTGGTGAAGGCGGGTGAGAGCAAAAGGTGTCCGGCGCGCTTCTCTGGCGTGTGTTCGCGAATGAAGTCGCGGGCGTACTCGTAGTCGGCGCGGTCGGCGATGACGAACTTCACTTCGTCGCGCGGGGTGAGCGCGTCGAGGTTGGGCAGATGGAAGGTGCCGGCTTCCCCTGAGGAGGGGCACTTTACGTCGACGATTTTGTGGACGGCGGCGGGGACGTTCGCGAGCGGGCGTTCGCCGCTGGTTTCGATCATCAGCGTGTAGCTGGCTTCGTCGTTGAGCAGGCGCTGCATGAAGGGAACGAGTTCGCGTTCGTGCAGCATGGGTTCGCCGCCGGTGAATTCAATGAGCCGGACCGGCGCGAGGGCGCGGATGGCACTGAGTACCTGGTCGTCGGACATTTTTGTGCCGCCGGTGAAGGTGTATTCGGAGTCGCACCACGAGCAGCGGAGATTGCATCCAGCGAGACGGACGAAGATGCAGGGGACTCCGGCGAAGGACGATTCGCCCTGGACGGACTTGTAGATTTCGATCAGGTGCACTGCGCCTCTACTCGTAGTAGGTCGCGGTGGTGGTGTCGGTCTCGAAGATGGTGCAATCTTTGACGTGGACGCGGCCTGCTGTCATTTCATCGAGCTGTGCGTTGGTCTGGTCGAAGAAATAACGCGCCAGATTTTCCGCTGATGGATTCAGGGTGGTGAAGGGCTCGATGTCGTTCATCATCTGGTGATCCAGGCGGTCGATGACGGGACGCATGACCTGCTTTAACAGCTTAAAGTCGAGCAACAGGCCGGCTTTGTCCAGTTCCGCTCCCCGAAGCGTGACCTGAACCTTGTAGTTATGTCCGTGCGGGTTTTCACATTTGCCGCGATAGTTGCGCAGGTAATGACCTGCTGCGAATCCGGCTTCTACGCGTACTTCGTACATAGTTCTATTTTACGGGACGGGCTGAAAGACCGGGCTCAAGGACGCGGGCGGCGGCGCTTTGCGGCGGCCTCTTCGCGTTCGCGGGCGCGCCGGTCGACCTGTTCGTACATCTGCGTCGCGACTCCTGCGACGGTGGCGATGATCGAGAGGAGGCAGAGGAACATTCCGATGGTGCGCCACAGCGAACCATTACCGGGTAAATCAGGCTGGTCGTGCATGGTGCTCGCGACCATGACCCAGCTCACCACGGCGAAGAAAAAGAGCGTGCCGGCCAGGATGTAGAGATTGCGGGCCATAGTGAAAGTTTAGCTGTTTTCGGAGGTGTCGCTCACCGGTTGATGCACCTGATGAAAATTAGACGCGAGGTCCTTTCCCCTCGCTACGCACGGCGTCAAGATGGCAGTCGCTATTTCTGAGGAGAAGCGAAGAAGGTCTCAACGTCGCCGATATTGTGGGTGACGCGATAGGGAGGCAGACTGTCGAGGAAGACGCGGCCATAGCGCTGTTGCTGGATGCGCGGGTCGAGCATGACCAGCACTCCGCGATCGTCGAGCGAGCGGATGAGGCGGCCGAAGCCCTGTTTGAGCGTGATGACTGCGGAGGGCACTTGATATTCGTAAAAAGCGTTGCCGCCCTCTTCAGTGATGGCGCGGGAGCGGGCGGCGACGACTGGATCGCTGGGGACGGCGAAGGGCAGCTTGTCGATGATGACGCAGCTCAGTTGCTCACCCTGCACATCTACTCCCTGCCAGAAGGATGAGGTGCCGAAGAGGACCGCATTCGGAGTTTCGCGGAACTGTTCGAGCAGTGCTTTGCGCGGCGCAGTGCCTTGCAGCAGCAGTGGATAGCCGATCTCACAGAGCAGGCGGTCGTGCAGGTCGCGCATCTGGGCGTAGCTGGTGAAGAGACAGAATGCACGGCCGCGCGTGATGTTGAGCGTGCGGCGGATGACGTCGAGTGCGCGCTGCGCGTAGGCGGGGGAGCGCGGCTCCGGCATGTCCGGCGGCAGATACAGCAGCGCCTGCTCGGCGTAACGGAAGTGCGACGGCACGATCAGTTCGCGCGCGTCGCGCAGACCGAGACGCTTGCGTACGTGCTGAAAGCCTCCCTGCACTGTCAGGGTCGCGGAGGTGAGAATGACGGACGGGTAGGAGTCGAACAGCAGATCTGAAAGCAATTGCGAGACGTCGATGGGCGTGCCTTGCAGATGGATGTTGCGCGACGATCCGCGCGGCCCGGTGCCAGAGCGGCGCTCGATCCAGAAGACGGTGTTGCGGTCATTCGATTCGAGCAGGAACTTGAGACCGGTGCGGATCTCTTCCGTGCGTTTGCGCAGGCCCGCAGCTTCTTCGATGTTGCGCACGCCGTCGAGTTCGCCCTCGAGGCGGGTGAGCGTGTTGATGAGGCCGAGGTAATAGTCGCCAGCGTTCTCCAGGAATTCTTCGCGAGCGTCGAACGGCATGCGGCCGTCGCCGGTCGGGCTGTGCATGCTCTCAGGCAGCGACGCAAAGAACATGCGCGAGCGCTCGCGCACGAGTTCTGCCGCGTTGTGGAGGCTGGTGGAGAGCGCATGCTTTGAGCGCATGAGCGTTTCGGCGTCGCGCGCTAGTTCTTCGCAACGCAGGTTGCTCAGGCTGACGCCGAAATAGCTGGACGCGGCTTCTTCGAGATCGTGCGCTTCATCGAAGATGACGGCTGCTGCGTCGGGCAGCACTCCCGCATCGGGTGCCGCCGCGGCGCGTTGCCTGACCGACATGTCGGCGAAAAAGAGATGGTGGTTAACGATGATGACATCGCTCTCGGCGGCGCGGCGGCGCATCTGCGTAATGAAGCAGCGGTCGTAATTCTGGCACGTCTGGCCCAGGCAGTTATCGCTGCGCGCATCGAGCTTGTGCCATAGCTGGGAGTTCTCGGGCAGCTCGTCGATTTCTGCGCGGTCGCCGTTTTCGGTTTCGCGCTCCCATTCGCTGATGGCGTTGAACTGCGAGATTTCTTCAAGACCAGAGAGGATGGGCTGATCGCGCAGCGCATACAGTTTCTGCCGGCAGAGATAATTCGCGCGGCCTTTCATGTAGCACACGCGCAGGGGGCCGACGAGCGACTCCAGAAACGGGATGTCTTTGAAGAAAAGCTGTTCCTGCAGGTTTTTGGTGCCGGTGGAGATGATGACGCGCTGGCCAGTGCGCAGGGCGGGCAGCAGGTAGGCGAGCGTCTTTCCGGTACCGGTGCCGGCTTCGACGATCAGGTGGCGTTTTTCCTCGAGCGCGCGCTCGACGGCCTGCGCCATTTCGAGTTGGCCGCGGCGAAACTCGTAATGCATGGCGGATTTCGCGAGGATTCCGCCGGGCGCGAAGAACTGATGCAGCGACGGCAGAGTGCGCGGTTCGGGTGTGGTTTCGGCTGCTGGCACGGCGTGTGGGGAAGCGATGCTTCTAATATAGACAGGTGGCCACAAAGCGTAAGACGAAGTTAGAAGCGAGAGTTGCAGACGCGCAGCGAGCGTCGAAACCGGTCGATGAAGCGGGACGGAGTGGCCAGCCGCCGCTGATTGCGATTGTGGGGCGGCCGAATGTCGGTAAGTCGACCCTGTTCAACCGCTTAACGCGTTCGCGGCGGTCGATTGTGGGCGATGAGCCGGGCATTACCCGCGACCGCATCTATGGCGAGGCGGAGTGGCTCGGTCGGCGGGCGCGCGTTGTCGATACCGGTGGCGTCGTCATTGACGACCCCGAGCTCATTCCAGCGGAGATTTATCGGCAGGCGCAGGTCGCCCTGACCGAAGCAGACGCGGCGGTAATGGTGGTCGACGGGCGCGCAGAACTGACCGCGCCCGACATCGATCTTGCGCGATTGCTTGTGCGCAGCGGCAAATCGATCTTTCTTGCGGTGAACAAGATGGACACCGATGCGATGGCGGTGCGGGCTGAGGAGTTCCGCCGGCTCGGATTTCGTGAGGTGTTTGCGGTCTCCGCCGAGCACGGAATCGGCATCGGAGATCTGCTGGACGGCGTTTTCGACGTATTGCCAATCTTTGAAGCCGAGGACGATAGCGAGGCGGCGGTCGCCGCTGAGCCGCTGCCGGAAGACGGCGAGCAAGGCGACGAGCAACCGCAGCGGTTGCGTATCCACGGGGAGTACGAGCAGCGCGAGACGAAAATCGCGATCATCGGCCGGCCAAATGTGGGCAAGTCCACTTTGTTGAACATGCTGACTGGCACGAAGCGCGCGATTGTTTCGCCGATTGCGGGAACGACACGCGACGCCGTGGACGAAGTGGTGACTCGCAACGGGATGGAGTATCGCTTTGTCGACACGGCGGGGATCCGGCGCAAGGGCAAGACGACGGAGATGGCAGAGAAGCTGTCCGTCGTGATGGCCCGCAAACATCTTGAAGCCGCAGACGTCGCGCTGCTGGTCATCGATGCGACTGAAGGCGTGACTGCGCTGGACGCGACGATCGGCGGATACGCGCATGAGAGCGGACGGTCTGTCGTCATCGTGGTGAACAAATGGGACGCTGTGACGAGTCACCGCACGGACGGCAAGCCTCCAGCGGACCGAGCGGTTTTCGAAGAGCAGGTGCGCGACCACCTGAAATATCTGTCTTACGCACCGGTTGTCTTCATCTCCGCATCACGCGGCACGAATGTAGAGAAGGCGTTTGCGCAGGCAGAGTTCGTCGCCAAGGAGCGGCGCAAACGCGTCACTACAGGCCAGATGAATCGCTTCCTGAGTCAGGTCGATTTTGAACAGGCTGCTGTGCCGATGTCGAAGCGCGTACGAATTCTATACATGACGCAGGCGGCGGTAGCTCCGCCGACGTTCGTGCTCTTTACCGATCGTGATGTGGAACTCCATTTCTCGTATGAGCGATTTGTGACAAACCAGATTCGCAAGGAATTTGGATTTGTCGGTTCACCGATCTGGTTCAAGATCAAGCCGCGGGCCAGACGAAAAGACCGCTAGACAGCAGCCCTGGATGGTTGGTGGCCAACGAGTTTTGCGGCGCACTGAGGGTGCCCACAATCGCATTCGATGTCGACGGTCTCCCCCGCCGCTTGGCAGACCGCGCCACAGTATTTCTCGCCATCCGCAACCGGGCAGGTGCAGGGTACGTGTTTGCACTGCTTTTTCTCGGCCATTTGGGGGTCTCCTTTGAAAGGTTGAGATGCCGAAAACAAGGTCCGCAGACTGATTTCGGCTGTTCGTTTTTCAGGCTGGTTCAACCGCCGAGCCGAACGGAAACGCCTAGACTCGGTCAGTTCGAGAATCTGCGGTTTCTCGACCGGGTGCTGGGGCGTCAAAGGTCCAGACAATAGCGAGGTCCAAACATGTCGCAGCGAATGCCTACGATCTTTTTCGGCCATGGAAACCCGATGAACGCGCTGCTGCGGAACGCGTATACGGAACGCTGGGCGGCGCTCGGAGTCGAGATTCCGCGGCCTACGGCTGTCCTTTGTATCTCCGCTCACTGGTATGTTTCTGGGGCCGCATTAACGGTGAATACGGCGCCTCGAACAATCCATGACTTCGGCGGTTTTCCGAAAGAGCTTTACGAGGTCAATTACCCGGCGCCCGGCGATCCAGCTCTTGCGCGTCGAGTGCAGAAACTGCTTGCTCCGCAGCGGGCGGAGCTTGAAGAGCGATGGGGGCTGGATCACGGCACATGGTCCGTGCTACGGCACGTTTATCCGCTGGCGGATGTGCCAGTCGTGCAACTGAGTATCGACGAGAATCAGGCCGCACCATTTCACTATGAGATAGGCAGGCGGCTGGCGCCACTGCGCGAAGAAGGAGTGCTGATTGTGGGCAGCGGGAATCTAGTGCACAACCTGCATGCATACGCCTGGGGCCAGCATCCTGTCGAGCCGTACAACTGGGCGGTTAGCTTCGAAAGGCGGGCACGTGAACTGCTTAAAGCAGGCGAGCATGCTCCACTGGTTGACTACGAGAAGTTAGGCGGCGCTGCGCTGCTCTCGGTGCCTACGCCAGACCATTACCTGCCGTTTCTATACGTCATCGGCGCGGGTCTCCAGGGAGAACGAGTTGTTTTCCCGGTTGAGGGAATCGACGGAGGATCGATTTCGATGCTCGCGGTCAAGATCGGCTAAGACTCACCAGATGGCCTGCGGAGGCGGAATGTCGGGCGGAGGCTCGACGGCGGGTGCCACAAATCCGGTGCGGAAGGGCGCGGCTGGCGGTTCCAGCATATTTCCAAGCGCCGGGTAGTATCCCCCATAGAAAAAGAGGGCGTACGCCTCACGAAACACATTGACCACGCCGAGTGTCGAAAAGATTAGACAGAAGTAAAGCGCTACCGCCACTATACCGAGCACAACAAACACGCAGACGCATAGGGCCATCGCGCCCGGACCGCTGTGCCACAGAAAATGGTAGGCAGCGAACGCGGCTACGCCAAGCGGCAGAAGCGCAATGACGAAAGCCATCACGGCGACGATCAGCAGCGCGATAAACATCCCGATGCTGATGAAAAAGCGGAGCAACACGAATCCGATAAATGGGCCGGGATAAGAACGGATGAAATCGAGCGCGGACTCCAGCGCTTCGCTGATGCTCTCATCCGCAAGTGCCATATGCGGAATCACGACGGTGTGCAGCATGGCCCGCACCAGTGAGAACACCAGTGAAAAGACGACTGCTATGAGTGCAAAGCCTGCGAGACGAGGCAGCAGACTGGGCTCCATGCCATATCGCGCTATGTGGATGATGGCAGTTAGGAACGGCAGAAACAGGACCAGGAGCAATGCCAGCGTGGCGAGTAGAAGGACGAGCATCAACCCAAAAAAGCGATTTGCGGCCCTGCTTGTCCGCCGCCACCCATTGCTGATGGTGCGGTCAAGAGTGAGCACAACGTCAAAGACGACAAACTTGAGGTGGCTGACCAGCCAGGTGAAGAAGACTGAGAACGGTATCAAGATGAGAAGTCCGAGGGCGACCAGCACCGCGATTTGATGCATTCGGATGGTGGGCATACCCGGAGGTGGCCAACCGGCGCCGTGAGAGGCGTTGCCGCCCCAGTTGCCATACAAGCTGAAGCTGAAATCAGTGAACGCAGAAACCAGCGCGATCTTGAGAAACGTCCCGAGGCGGAAGTTTTCGAACAGAACACGCCGCATGCGCGTGAATGCCGGACTGATGGCTTCGGTGACTGAGAGTGGCTGCATGAGAACCTCGACGCCATGAGCGTACCGCAGGTGGACGCACGCCGAAAGCGCTAAGTTGCAAGAACCGGGTGTGGGGAGTGTGACCGCCACGCGTCGAACGCTGTCAGAGCCTGATCGCACACCATTTTGTGGCGCAGCTTTTTGTCGCGCACGCGGCGGCGGGTTTCCTCGTCGAGCGATGGCAGCAGATCGAAGGTGATGTTTGCAGGCTGAAAGTGATCGGGGTCGGCGTGCGTGATGTAGTGGACCAGGGAGCCGAGCGCGGTGACGCGCGGCGCCGGTTGCGGCAGCGAGCCCTGGGCAAAGGCCGCGGCATATTGGCCGGCGAGCAGGCCGGTCGCGATGGATTCCGTGTAGCCCTCGACGCCGGAAAGCTGGCCGGCGAAGAAGATGTGTGGATGCTCGCGGAGGCGCAGCGTCTCGTCGAGCAGCCGGGGCGCGTTGATGTAGGTGTTGCGATGGATCTGGCCGTAGCGAAGAAACTTCGCATTCTCAAGGCCGGGGATAAGCCGCAGGACACGCGCCTGCTCGCTGAACTTGAGATGGTTTTGAAAGCCGACCAGGTTCCATGAGTCGGTGCGAAGGTTTTCTGCGCGCAATTGGACGACGGCGTGGGGAGTGCGACCGGTGCGAGGGTCGCGCAGGCCGACGGGCTTCATCGGGCCGAACCGCAGCGTTTCGCGTCCGCGGCGCGCCGTTTCTTCGATCGGCAGGCAGCCTTCGAAATAGTTGAGCTTCTCCCAATCTTTTTCCGCGGCCTTTTCAGCGGTGACGAGCGCGTCGTAGAAGACCGCATATTCCTGCTCGGTCATCGGGCAGTTGATGTAGTCGGCGGTGCCCTTGTCCCATCGAGCGGCGAGGTACACGCGAGACATGTCGATGGAGTCGGCTTCAACGATTGGGCTGATGGAGTCGTAGAAGGCGAGGTGCTCGGCTCCGGTGAGCCGTGCGATTTCTGCTGACAGGGCGGGCGAGGTGAGTGGACCAGTAGCGATGATGGTCAGCGTGTCTTCGCTGGATTCGAGCGTCGTCACCTCTTCGCGCACGACGCGGATGCGCGGCTGGTTCGCGATGAGTTCCGCGACGCGTGCTGAAAACGCAACACGGTCGACGGCGAGGGCGTGGCCGGCAGGAACCGCCGTCGCATCAGCGGCCTGGAGGAGCAGTGAGCCGGCGCGACGCATCTCCTGCTTGAGCAGCCACGGCGCGGTGTTTTCGCTTTCTGATTTGAGCGAGTTTGAGCAGACGAGCTCGGCGAAGTCAGCCGTCTGGTGCGCCTCAGTGGAGCGCAGCGGGCGCATCTCGTAGAGGGAGACGTCGCAGCCGCGCGCTGCCGCCTGCAGCGCCGCTTCAGGGCCCGCGAGTCCTGCGCCGAGGACGCGAATCTTTTTCACGGAACTCAACGTGCCCTCGCGATGACAGGACCGCCGCACTTTTCGAGGGGAACTTCGAAGTAGAAGAGTTCTGCTCCGTCGGCATTTTTTAGCGATCGCAGATAAAGCTTTGCGTTCGCGAGCGGTGTGTCGAGGCCGTCGATGTCGTAAAAGAGAAATCCGGCGCGCGTGGTGTGCGGTTCGACGACCAGCGCGCCGTATTCAAAACTGTCGAAGTCCGCCTGAATTTCTTTGTCGTAGAGATGATTTTTGCTGAAGACGCCTTTCTGCACATCGCGCAGACGATCGACGCGGCGCGAAACATCAGCGGGAGCGGCGGCCTTGACCTTTTCGCCGCCGGCGGGCACGAAATAGATCCGGGCTTCAGAAAGATTTACCGGCTTATCGCCGTCATTGGTAACGATCATGCGAATGGGCAGGAAACCAGCGTGCGGGTAATCCACGCGGAAGAAAGCGGTCTTCTCACGTGTGCCGAACACATCCGCAGCGATAGTCAGATGCTCCGCTTCATGGGTCTCATGGCACGCGTAGTCGGTCGCCCTTGAAGCAGGCGGCGCAACATGATCAGCGGCATGTGCGACAAGGCTGAGAGTGAAGAGCAGGGCAACGAAGAGCGGTTTCATCCTGTTGACGATTATCATCTTCGCTATAAGCAGAGGCAACGGCAAGCGCTGCGACAGCAAAGGACGACGCAACAGGAATGTGGCTCTACAGCATCGGATTGTGCGTCGCATTGGTCGCCGGCCTGCCTTTCTGGCTGCTCCGCATGGCGACACGCGGCAAGTATCGTGCGGGTCTGGCTGAGAGATTTGGACGCGTGCCTGCGCGTTTGGTGTGCGGCACAAGGCCAAGCATCTGGATCCACGCGGTGTCAGTCGGCGAGGTGATTGCCGTTCTGCCACTTGCGGCGCGGCTGGCGGAAGAGCATCCCGAATTTTGCGTGCTGATCTCGACGACGACGCAAGCGGGGCAGCGCGTGGCGCAGCAGCGCTGGGGCGCGGAACGGGTTTTCTATTTTCCGCTGGACTTCAGGTGGATCGTGCGTCGGTATCTGCGAGCCCTGAACCCGGCGTTAATCGTGCTGGCGGAAACTGAGCTTTGGCCGAATTTCATTGTTGAGGCTAACCATGCGCGAGTACCGATTGCCGTCGTGAATGCGAGGATTTCGGACCGGTCGTATCCGCGGTATCGCAGACTGCGCTGGTTTTGGCGGCCTAAGCTCGAGCGTATCGCGCTCTATTGTGCGCAGACTGACGAAGATGCGCGGCGGCTGCGCGACATAGGTGCGCCGGCGGACAGGGTGCGGGTCTCTGGTAATTTGAAATTTGATGTCGCGGCCCCGCGCAGCACCGCGCTAGTCGATCGTTTGCGTCCCGAAGTGAGTTCTGCAACGGTGCTGGTCGCGGGCTCGACGCTCGACGGCGAAGAGAAGCTGCTGCTGGAGATGTGGCCCGAATTGGTGCACCGTTTTCCGGGTCTCCTGATGGTTCTCGCCCCTCGTCATCCTGAGCGGTTTGCGACAGTTGCAGCAATGCTCGCCGCAAGAGGAGTCCCCTTCGTGCGGCGAACCAACTGGGATGGCGAGCCTTTGCTGCGTGAGTCCGGCAGTCTATTTTTACTGGACTCCATCGGAGAACTTGCTTCGGTGTACTCCCTTGCCACTGTTGCTTTCCTGGGGGGCAGCGCATTCCGCGGTGGGGGCCATAATCCGCTGGAGCCTGCGCAGTGGGGCGTACCCGTGGTGATGGGCGAAAGCTACGAAAATTTCCGTGGCATCGTGGATGCACTGCGCGCTGCGGATGCGATCCGCATCGCGCAGCGGGACAAACTGCTGATTGAATTGCAGGTTTTACTCGGCGACCAACAGGCAGCGCGCGCGATGGGAGAAAGAGCGCGCGCACTGGCGCAGAACCAGGCCGGCGCGTTGGACCGAACCGTCGCCGCGCTGAACGGTTTGCTAGCGGAGCGTGAGCGATGAATCGCGGATTCCTTGCGCCCCTCGTGCCCCTTTATACGGCTGGCGCTGCGATGAAGAACGCGGCGTATGACCGGGGATGGTTGCGCCAACGCGCGCTTGCAGATCCGGTGATCAGTGTTGGAAATCTTTCAACGGGCGGGGCGGGGAAGACACCGTTCGTCATCTATCTCGCGCAACAACTGCAGACGCGGGGCTTCTGTCCGGACGTGCTGTCGCGAGGATATGGGGGCTCGCGATTTGTGCATGCTGAGCAGGTTGATCCGGCAGGCGCGGCGAGCCGGTATGGCGATGAGCCGTTGATGATCGCGCGCTCAACTGGCATACCGGTCTATGTTGGTGAGCGGCGGCTTGACGCTGGGCTGCTTGCTGAGGCGGATGCGGGCGAAGAAGAGCGAGTGCATCTGCTGGATGATGGATTTCAGCATCGCAAGCTTGCGCGCACGATCGACATCGTCATGCTTCATGGCCAGGATTTCACGGACCAGTTGCTGCCGGCGGGGAACCTCCGCGAGCCGTTGTCATCGCTCAAGCGAGCGCATGTCACGGTGCTTCGCACAGAGAATCGTGGGTATGCGGACCGCGTGGCCGAGATCACGGGCCGCGCGCCGTGGATACTCACGCGCTCGCTGCGCATTGATCTGACCGCTGCCCGGCCGTTGGCCTTCTGTGGGCTGGCGCGGCCGCAGGACTTCTTCGGCGATCTGCGCGCGTTCGGGATAACGCCGGCCGCGGAGATCACGTTTCCTGATCACCATCGCTACACGGCGGCGGACATGCGACGATTGCTGGACGCGGCAAAGTCGCACGGAGCCGATGCGCTGATCACGACCGAAAAAGACGAGGTGAAGCTGCCAGTTGCGCTGACAGAAACGCTGCAGCAGAGCGGCAAGCTGGCGATCGCGCGGCTGGTTCTATCGCTTGAGAACGAGGCGCGTTCGATTGATGAGTTGGTTGCGCTGCTAGCGTGAGAAAATTACTGCTTGCCGTTCAGCCCAACAGCTCCGCCCGATGCGCCACAACGCATTCTGATAGCCCGTCTTGGCGCGATGGGAGACGTTCTGCACGCGCTGCCTGCGGTTACCGCACTGCGGGTGGCTTTGCCTTCCGCAGAGATTGCGTGGGTTGTGGAACCGCGATGGTCAGCGCTGCTGCGGGCTGACAGCGCCGCTGCAAACGCAGAGCGCACAGTAGCGATGCCGGTTGTTAGCCGTATATTTCTGGCTGCAGCAAAACGCTGGTCGCGGGCGCCCCTCGCGCCTCGGACGCTCGGAGAGATTCGCACATTGGCTCGTGAGATGCGCCGCGAAAAGTACGATCTGGCAATCGACCTTCAGGGAGCGGTGCGTTCGGGATTTATCGCAAGGCTCGCGCGGCCCGGAAGACTCGTCGGCGAGGAGTCTCCGCGCGAGCCGATCGCGCGTCACTTGTTTGATCAACGCGTTGCGACGAAGGGCGTGCATGTGGTCGAGCAGGCACTCGAAGTGACGAGTGCTGCGGTGGGAATCGCGTTGCCGATGGTTGCGCCTTTTCTGCCGATTGACGTTGACGCAGAGAGATGGCGCGACAATGTGGTTAGCAACACTCGCTATGTGGTCATTAATCCGGGCGCAGGATGGGGAGCGAAGCGATGGCCAGCCGATCGCTACGCGCAAGTTGCGCGGGCACTCGCTGAGCGCGGATGCCAAGTGTTCATCAATGCGTCCGCCGAAGAGGCGGAGCTCGGCAACACTGTTGCGGTGGCCAGCGGGGGGAGCGCGCGTTTGCTGGTGTGCAGCATCGGCGAGTTGACTTCACTGCTCCGACGCGCGAGTTTGTTCGTTGGTGGAGATACCGGTCCGCTGCATCTGGCGGCCGCGCTACAGCGACCATGTGTGGGCATTTATGGACCGACCGATCCGGTGCGCAACGGTCCGTTTGGCACGGCGAGCCGCGTGTTGCGGCATCCTGAAAGCAAGCGCGATCATTCTCGGCGTGACGAGACGGAAGCAGGCCTGATGACGATTTCTTCGGAGAATGTGGTGGCGGCGGCGGACGATCTGCTTTTTGAAACGGAGACGCGTTCGTGAGGTCATTTCAATCGTTCGCACGGCGCATTCGTGTGCCGATGGGTTTTATTTTCGCCGCGTTCTTCCTGTGGTTTGCCCGTCCAACGATAAGCTCGCTGCTTTGGAGTCTGCTGCTTGTCCTGCCCGGGCTCGCGCTACGAGGATATGCGTCGGCATACATCAAGAAAAATGCCGAACTGACGCGCACAGGGCCGTATGCGTATACGCGCAATCCTCTTTATCTCGGGTCGATCCTGATCGCATTCGGTTTCGGAGTCGCATCGAACAATTGGATTCTCATCGTCGCTCTGGCGTTGTTGTTTCTCTTGATTTATTTACCGACGATTCGTTCGGAAGAAGAGTTTCTGCGCGCTACGTTTCCTGAGTTTGGAGCGTACGCAGCGCGTGTGCCGCGGCTGCTGCCGCGCATTTTGCCGGCGAAATTCGTTGACGCTGGTCAGGGCGGCTTCTCTGGCGCGCTTTATCGCAAGCACCGCGAGTACAATGCTGCTATGGGCGCAGCCGCAATTTACGCGGCTCTCGTGGTCCGCTGGTGGATTTCAGTCCGCTAATCCTGCTGTTTTAGGCGAGTCGAGAGATTTTGATACTGAAGTTTTGTTGTGCTGCGTTTTTCTTCGCCGTCGTGCCCGCCGCATTTGTGTACGCACAACAGATGCCACCCTTGCCTGCGCCTCCGGCGTCCTACACTTTCCCGCAGAAAGAAACGCTGCACTATACGGTTGAGTGGCGCGTGTTCACCGCGGGGGTCGCTGACATTCACCTTGAGTCCGATGCGAACCGGGTCCACGTCACGGCCTCGGGGCACAGCGTCGGGGCGGTCAATCTTATCTTCCGCGTGAAGGACCAGTTCGATTCATGGTTCACTCGCCAGACGGGCTGCTCGACGCAGTTCGCAAAGCAGACGCAGGAAGGTCGCCGCAGCAATGCAACTGATTTGCGGTTCGACTACATGCAGCAGAAGCAGTTGCTGACTGAGAAGAATCTGGTGAAAGGTACGACGAAGCAATCGGAGGGAGCGATTCCGGGCTGCGTCAGCGATGTGCTGTCGGCGATCTTCTACGCCGCGGCGATGCCGCTTGAGCCAGGCAAAGATTTTCAGTTTCCACTGGCTGATGCGATGCGTGTGGTCGCAGTGACGATGAAGCCGGAAGCGAGAGAAGAGATAAGGACGCCGGCCGGAACATTCCAGACAATCCGCGTGCAGCCGACGGCTGACACCGGCGTGGTGAAGAATCGCGGCAACATCTGGATCTGGTACACCGATGATGCCCACCACATGCCAGTGCAGATGCGTGCGCGCCTTTTCTGGGGCACGATCACGATGAAGCTCACGTCAGTCGAACAAAAATAACAAGGCGAAGCCACTAATGCGTCTGGAGCGGCGTGACCGTATGTCCGTCGAGCAGAAAACTGGTCACACCCATCGTGTCTGTGCGAAACGTGCGCACATGCGCGACTTCGAGCTTCTGCAGTGTTTCGGCGCGGGGATGGCCGAAGGAATTGTTGCGTCCATCTGAAATGACGGCGTATGAGGGCGCGACGGCAGCAAGAAACGGCGCGGTGGTGGAGGTGCGGCTGCCGTGATGGCCGACTTTCAACAACGTCGAGGCGAGCCCACCGACTGCGGTCATGCGCGCCTCACTGGGCCACTCCGCATCGCCTTCGAGCAGGGCAGACGTTTCCTGGTACACGACGCGCAGTACAAGAGAGTCGTTGTTCTCTGCCTGTGCGCGGGGAGTGTAGTCGGCCGCTGGTGCCAGCACCTGCACGGTCGCTCCGCCAAACTGAAAGCTTTCGCCCGCGTGCAGTCTTCGTACGTAAACGCCGAGGGATGTCGCCTGCCGCAATAGTTCGTTATAAGTGGCGATGGGCGGATTGTTCCCTATCCAAAGCTCGCGTGGATGAAAGTTGTTGAGGACGGCGGGAAGGCCCCCAATGTGGTCGCTGTGCGCGTGGGTGAGGGCGACAGCGTCAAGCGCGCGAATGTGGCGCGACCATAGGTAGGGTGAGACTATGTCTTCGCCAATGTCGAAGTGGCTGTGCGCCGCCGCGAGCGGGGCGTACGCTCCGCCGACGGGGCCGCCTCCGTCGACAAGCAAGGTGCGACCCTCAGGGGTAGCCACAAAGATTGAGTCGCCCTGACCCACGTCGATCGCTGAAACTTCGAGCGCGTGCGCGTGCAGTTGCGGGTGCTCGTACGCGAGTACACCGACGGCGGCGAGCACCATGGCGAGGACGCCTGCGGCTGCGAAACGCACCCTGTGGCCGCTCGACCAGATGGCAAATGCGAGCGCCGCCAGGCAGGCGATTATCGCGGCATCGGTTGGCATCGGTGTGCGTATATCGGCGAGGGAAAGCCTGCCGATGTGACCGACCACCCAAAGCATCGCGTGCAAGAGGGCGGCGGTTAGCGTCGCAGGAATCAGGGCGGCTGCGGGCGAAATAAGCGCGAGTAAGAAAGTGACCATTGCGGCGGGCAGCAGCACTGCCAGCAGTGGAATAGTCGGCAGGTTTCCGACGATGGCCAGCAGGGTGAGCCTATGAAAGTACGCGGCCATCGGCAGTACGAGGGCAATCTCAACCAGCAGCGAGAGGATGAAGAACTCATAGGCGCGCAGCGCTGCGCGAGTGATTAAGGCAGGCAACTTTGCGGAAACGCGTTTGCCCAGGAAGGGTGACAGAGTGCGGGCCCATAAGCGAAGCATGACGCGCATTTGTGCCACCTGCGGCTTCAAGGTGGCGTCGAGCGCTCGGATATGCGGCAGGTACGTTCCGCGTATCGCGGGTGTGACTCGCTTCTCCAGCAGGGGTACTACTACTCCGACAATGACAATGACCGCAAGAAATGTCATCTGAAAGCCAGCGTCGAAAAGCGCGGATGGAGAGATTGCCATGACGGCCAACGCAGAAAGCGCGAATGCATTCAGGAGACTCTGTTCACGGAACAGAGCGCGTGCGCCCAGGGCAAGAGCGAGCATGAGCAGCGCGCGCTCGACGGGAATTCCGAAGCCGGTAACGAACGCATAGGGAACCGCGAGGCTCAACGCGAGCGCCGTTGCAACCGCTTCGCTGATTCGCAATTTACGCGCGATGAAATAGAGTGCGGCCACGAGGAGGCCGAGGTGAAGGCCGGAAACGACCATCAGGTGGAACGACCCGGTGCGGCTGAGGCTTGCGCGCAGAGAATGGTCGAGCCGGTCGCGATCTCCGAAAACGGCGGTGGCGATGAGCGCCGCATCGTCTGGCGAGAAGCGCACCTGCAGCGGCAACCATGTGCGCCGCGCAGCCGCGTCGGCCACGGCGTCGAGGCGGTGGCCGGCCCATGTTTGCGCAGCGTGTGCGGCACAGCGCAGTGAGATTTTCCGCGGGCCGGTGAGACGCTCGACGCTCGCCGGGTCAGCTACACCGAGGGCCCCGATGCCTTGCTGCAACAGGTATTCGCGTTGATCGAACGCACCAGGGTCGCGGTAGGCTTCGGGAACATGCATCCGGATCGTAACTGCCAAGGGCTCTCCGCACGCGAACGTAGGCGGGTTCTCTGATGTGGTGTAGAGGCTGGCGCGCAGGCCTCCGCTGACCGCGATCATCCGCGAGACGTCAGGCGTAACTTCTTCGACGTGATCGACAGCGAGATCAAGTTGCGTCTGCACCTCATGGGTTGCTGGATCTTGTCGCTGCAGCACCCGCGTCACGTGACCGGTAACGCGGCGCTGCAACATATCTGCGTTTGCGGTCAGCGCTCGCTGACGGTCCGGAACAGGTGCGAGTTGCGCGGCGAACGCGCCCAACAGCAGCCACGTCACGAGCAGCGGCAATGTCGCGATACGCAACGTGAAGCGGGTCGCGGCCACCGTAACCGAGCCCGCAACTAGAATGCCCAGCACTAGCAGTAAGGGTGAGCGCCATGCGACTCTGGCAAAACAAATGCCGAGCGTGAACGCGATGACAGCCAACAAGACCGGCGCCATGCGGAAAGAAACAGCGCCCGTCGCGTGCCGCGATGCGCGCAGTGGCGCGGGCTGGTAGCGCGGCGAAGCGAAGGAAGAAACTGGGCCCATGCGGCTTAAGCGCGATCAAGCACCGTGACCGTTTCCAGATGAAACGTCTGCGGGAAAAGATCAATCAAGTGCATGTGTCGCGCGGTGTAGCCGGAGTTTAACAGAGGACGCAAATCGCGAGCGAGGGTCGCAGGGTCGCAGGAGATGTAGACGATTTCGCGTGCCGCTATCCGGGAGAGCAGCCCAGTAATGTCTTTGCCGAGGCCGGCCCGCGGAGGATCAACGACAATCAAGTCCGGAGGGTTGGTTGCTGCTGCCTTCGACTCGCGGCGCAGAAAGTCGAGCGTCGTCGAGCGGACCGCCTTGGCATTTGCACCGCGTAAGTTATGCGCGAGGTCGGCGGTAGAAGCTGGCGCAGCTTCCACTGCAATTACGCGGGCGAACCGCTTGGCCAGTGCGGTCGCGAAGAGGCCGACACCTGCAAAGAGGTCCCATGCGAGACCGCCTGAGCGTTCGCCGGCTACGAGTCGCTGCAATGGTTCAACAAGGAAGCGATTGGTCTGAAAGAAAGAGCCAGCACTGGCGTGCAGCGTCGTTGCGCCGACCTGGTAGTCCAGCGCAGTCGCGCCGTACGACGACGTCGCGCGCGCAGGTTTTCTGTCGTCCCCGCCAACGAAAGAAGACACGCCCTTGATGCGCGGTTCACGCGTGAGCAAAAATTCTGCCAGCGCCATGATGGGTGCGGCGCCTAGATCAAGGGGCGCGAAAAGTGAGAGCAATACATTGCTTTCTGGATTGCAGAACAGCTCAACCTGGGCTGTGGCAGTAGGAATCAATTGCGCGTCGGCGGCTTCGCGAAGCGTGGTCAGGGACTCCTGCAGCACCGGGGCGGCGATAGGGCACTCGCGAATGTCGAGCAACGCCCGCGATCCGCGAGCGTGGTAGCCAATGCGGGAACCGTCGCGCAGATCAACATGCAGGCGGATGCGATTGCGATAGCCATATGGGTCGGCGTGCACCGGAGTGATCGGCGGAAAATCTCGAACGCCCGCGCGGGTCAGTGTTTCGCGCAGGATGTCGAGCTTCATCTCCAGTTGAAGAGGATAGATTGCATGCTGATACTGGCAACCGCCGCAATCGCCGAAGTACGGACATCGCGGCTGATTGCGGCCGGGTGCCGCGTCGATGATAGCGTCGGCTCGCGCGGTCGCATATCCGCCATGGTCTTCTTCAAGCGTCGCTTCGATGATTTCTCCAGGCAGAGTAAAGGGAACGAACACCGCTTTTCCGGCGTGCGCGCCTTCGTCTGCCGGCAGGCGAGCGAGGCCGTTGCCGCCGTAGATCGCCTTCTCGATTTGCAGCTTCATTCGTGCGCCATGTAGAAGAGGCTGAGTCGCGGTAGCCCGAGTTGCTCGAGCAGGCGCTTCTGCAGGAATTGGTGTTCCACCTGACGAATCTGCGTCGTCGCCATGCGGCTGCGGTAAGGCGCGAGTTCGCGCGCGGCTTGTTCACGAACGGGCGCGATACGCTCTTCCGGAAGCGCGGTAAGCAACGCTGCAAACATTTTCTCTTCGAAGCCTGTGAGCGCGCGATCGAGGGTTTCCAGCTTTTGCGGAGCGGCCGCGAGTTCGCGCTCAAGTGATTCGAGATGCGCCGCAATATCTGTTGCGACTTGCGCCGCGACCGGAGCGTGGTCGAGTTTCGCCGCGCGCAACTCTGCCGCACAACGCAACAGATGCGCGCGAACGCGTGCGTCTTCGAAGCCGCTGTCAGGGTTCGCGTCGACGCTCGCAGTATTGGTTCCGACGGCTGCCTCGCGCATGTCTTCTGTCGCGGCCATCACGGCTTGAGCGCACCATGCAAGTCCGTTGACGCGGCGCGCGGAGTTCTTCGTTCTGCGCGCGTCGTGCTTGTCGAACGCATCGTCGATGCCCCGCAGAACGGCGGCCAGCGGGACGCCAGCCTCGCGCCACGTCTCGATTAGCGCCCAGTCGAGAGTTGAGAGCAGCAGGATCGAACCGCGCCGGCGTTGAAAATGCTCTTCGATTTCCGTGAAGTAGTTGAAGTAATTCTGCACAGCGTTCGTTTTGGGACTGTCTCGATGATACGTCGTGACTAGCTGTGCTTATGCGCGTTGCGCGAGGCGCGGTTCCGCTCCCAGATGATTCGCAATCCATCCAGCGTGAGCATGTCGTCGACCGCTGTGATGTATTTCGAATCGCCAGTGATCAGCTTTGCCTGGCCGCCCGTGGCGATGCACTTTGTCTCAGGGCCAAGCTCTGCGACGAGCCGTTCGAGGATTCCATCGATCAGGCCAAGGTGGCCGTAGTAAAGGCCGATCTGTAAATTGTCGATCGTATTTGTGCCAATGATCTTTGCAGGGCGGCGGATGTCGACGCGCGGCAGGCGGGCGGCGCGGGCGAAGAGCGCTTCTGCCGAAATTCCAAGGCCGGGCGAGATGGCTCCCCCGATGAACTCACCGCGCTTTGAAATGACATCGAAATTAGTTGCCGTGCCCACATCGACGACGATGCAGGGGCCGCCGTATTTCTCAAACGCTGCAACTGAGTTTGCAACACGGTCTGCTCCGACTTCACTGGGGTTGTCGGTGAGAATCGGCAATCCCGTCTTCACGCCCGGCTCGATGAAGAGAGCCTTCGCGTTGAAGTAACGATGGCACAACTGGCGCAGCGTCCAGTCCATCGGCGGAACGACCGAGGCGATGATGATGCCGTCGACCGCGCTGGCGTCAACTCCTTTCAAAGCAAAGAGGCTGCGGATCAGGATTCCGTATTCATCGGCGGTCTGCGTGCGATGCGTACTGATGCGCCAGTCCGCAATCATTTCTGCGGGGGCGTTTTCGTCGTAGCGGTACAGAGCGATGACGGTGTTGGTGTTGTTTACGTTGAGTGCCAGCAGCATCCGTCTTTACTCCTTTTCGCCTTCGCCTGCACTGCGCACGCCGCCCGAAAGCACGCGTCGCAGACCGCGCGTAGTGTCCACCAGCAAAAATCCATGTTCGTCCAGGCCCGCGGTTACGCCGGTATAGCCAGAATCTTCGGAGACGTAAACGCGTTTGCCGCGCACCCAGCTCGATATTGCTTCGAAGCGTATCAGGATGTCACGCTGCGCGCTCTTCTGGTCGGCGAGCCTGGAGGATTCGGTCAGTTTATTAACCTCACGATCGAGCGCTTTCAAGAGTGAGATGAGCACCGGCTGACGCGCCCAGGCGCGCGAAGCAGCGATGCGCAAAGATGTCGCCTGTGCAGCCAACTCGCCGGGGAATTGAGCGTGGTTCACGTTAATTCCAATGCCGATCACTGCGTAGCGAACACGGGTTGCTTCGGCGTTCAGTTCGGTTAGTATGCCGCCGAATTTTTGCGGGCCCAGCAGCAGATCGTTAGGCCAGCGAATGTCTGCGGCGAGGCCCGTCACCTGCAAGACTGCATCATGCACTGCAATTCCCGCGATGAGCGAAAGCCACAGTGCATCGGCTGGAGCGACTTGCGGGCGCAGCAGCGCGCTGACATAGAGGCCGTTGTTGGGTTCAGAGTGCCAGGTATGATCGCCGCGCCCGCGTCCTGCGGTCTGCTCATCGGCAACATACACGGTGCCGTCCGCCTGACCGCGCGCGCCTTCAGCCATTGCCAGATCGCTGGTCGAATCGATGCTGGCGAAGTGATGCAGGCGACCACCGAAACGGGTCCCAGCTAATGCAGCGTCAATCGCGGGTATATCAAAGGTGTCTGGCAAAGGCGCGTGTTAGAAAATTTCCGCAGTGATTCGCATGCTCAGATCGACTGCCACAGCGGAGTGAGTGAGTGCGCCCACGGAGATGAAGTCTATTCCCGTCTTGGCGTACTTGGGAACGGTCTCAAGATTCATGCCGCCAGACGCTTCAATGGGAATCTTGCCGGCCACCTTGCGGATGCGCGCGACCGACTTCTCCACTTCCCGGGGAGTCATGTTGTCGAGCAGGATAGATTCAGCGCCGCCCTCGAGGGCTTGCTCGAGCTCTTCTGCATTGCGGACCTCAACCTCGACCATCTGGCCTGCCTTGCGTTTCTCAAGAGCTCGCGCAAGCACGGTCGGCAAGCCTCCGCCAAGCGAGATGTGGTTGTTCTTGATCAGAATTCCGTCGGACAGATCGAGACGGTGGTTCTGGCCACCACCGCAACGCACAGCATATTTGTCGAGCACGCGCAGCCCCGGCACAGTCTTGCGCGTGTCAAGAATCTTAGCGTCGGTCTTCTTCACCGCGTCGACGTATTCTCGCGTGAGAGTGGCGATGCCGCTCATGCGCTGCATCAGGTTAAGAATGACCCGCTCGCAAGAGAGGATGA
>DATMOZ010000207.1:0-13635 GCA_035567995.1 Acidobacteriaceae bacterium | reverse complement strand
GGCCCGTAGTACCCGTATGGGGCGCAGTTGTATGGGGCGAAATCGTAGTAGCCGTACGGGCAAGCCGGTGCTGCTCCGATATTGATAGAGACCTGAGCGGGTGCAGAGCTCGGAATGCTCAGCAAAGCGGCAATCAGGATGGGAAGGGCAAGGAATTTCGAATAGCGCATGTGTTCCTCCTCAATAAGAAGAAAAGCAACCCAGTCGCCAAAGTTGTAATGACGGAGAGAGGCTCACATCTGCGGCAAGGAAAGGGCGAACGTAGAACACACGCCTAAAGTGGCCCTTGTCCCGGAGTGACCCCGGGCCGACGGGTGTCGAAAGAGGGACGCGAGTTGTTGAGGACGCAAGCCTATCAGTGAGACCTAAGTGCGATCGCAACTGTCCTACTTTTTCCTATATTCAATCACTTACAGCGATCGTTAGCTCCGCTCAAGTTTGGCATTCCTGATGCAAATGAAAGGTTGAGGGGGCGGCATTCTTGTCAGAGCAGCCAAGCCCACATAAGAGCGAGAACTTAGGAGAAATCATGAAAATACAAAACAAAATATTCTTTTCTATCGCGATGTTACTTGTATTAACAGCTGCGTCATTCGCCCAGCAGGTGAAGACGGATTACGATCACAGCGCAAATTTCGGACAATACAAGACCTACTCCTGGGCGAATGTCCAAACGCGAGATCCCCTGTTGGTCGACCGCATTAAGGACGCGGTGAATGGGGCATTAACAGCCAAAGGCTGGACCCAGGTGGCCTCGGGCGGCGATGTCTCTGTCACAGCTACGGAGATCACGCAGAATCAACAGACTCTCAACACTTTTTACGACGGCTTCGGCGGGGGCCGGCGCTTTGGAGAGGGATTCGGGGACGCAACGACGACAACTGACACCTACAAGGTCGGTTCTCTCGTCATCGACCTGTCCGAAGCCAAGACCAATACTTTAATCTGGCGAGGCTCGTCCAGCGACACACTTTCCGACAATGCAGATAAGAACACCAAGAATCTCGACAAGGGAGTGCAGAAGATGTTTAAACATTTTCCGCCGGAGGCGAAGAAGTAACTCCGATTGTCTGTGGCGGCGGGTCGGGCATTCATAGTAATGCCCTGCCTCGTTGTCAGGGCTTCTGCGGTATTATGTTTTCCTTCGGAAGAGTCGGTTGCTGAACCGGCTTCTGACGTGATCTGGCTTCTGACGTGATCTGGGCGAGGCGAGCCATGGCACATCACGGCCCTTCCATCGCGGTCCTCACTACCCGTTGGTCCGTGCTGCGTTCCTGCACTTATGTCCATCGCAATCGCACGCTGGTTGGCGCTTCTCCTCCAACGGTATTCAGCGTGCGAGCGCGCACCGTCATATTTGCGCTTTCTTCTCGTACAGCAACTAGATTCGAAGTTTGATCGAGGCACATCGTGCAAGACTCCTCAAGCGCAGCCATTCCCCTCCGGCAATTTGGACGCGCTGAAGCCAAGGTTTCCATTCTTGGCTTTGGCGGTCATCACCTGGGCGACGCACCCGATGAAAAAACTGCGGTCCGCATTGTTCAGGAAGCCGTCGACGGCGGAATTACTTTCTACGACAACTGCTGGGAATACCGGAGAGGTAAGACCGAGCTATGGATGGGAGCGGGCCTGAAGGGACGCCGTGACAAAGTATTTCTGATGACAAAGACGTGTCCGCATGGGCGAGATGCAAGCCTGGCTTTGCAAATGCTCGAAGAGTCGCTTCGGCGGTACCAAACGGATCATCTCGATTTGTGGCAGGTTCACGGGATGGGTTTTGACAATGACCCTGAGCTCTTCATTCGGCCAAATGGAGCGGCGGAGGCGTTGGTCAAAGCAAAGAAGGATGGCAAGACGCGATTTGTGGGATTTACCGGACACAAGAGCCCAATGGTGCATTTGGGAATGTTGAATACGGGATTTCCATTCGATTCTGTTCAAATGCCACTGAACGCGTTCGATCACAGCTTTCCCAGAAGTTTCGAACGACAGGTGCTGCCGGAGCTGAATCGTCGCGGCATTGCAGTACTCGGCATGAAGCCTCTAAGCGGCCATGGAGAGCCGATCAAGGCCGGCGCACTTACGGCTGAAGAAGGTTTGCGGTATGCGATGAGTCTGCCAGTCACGACGACCATTACCGGCATAGACAGTATGGACGTATTACACCAGAACCTGCGGATCGCCCAGAATTTCAAACCCATGACCCCTGCCGAATTGGACGAACTGCGGAACCGCTGCAAGCAGGACGCGGCCGATGGACGGTATGAAGTCTACAAGCTGTCGTTGAGATTCGATAATCCAGAAGCTCGTTTTGGACACGGGTTCCCGATTGATACCAGGCAATCGGAGGTTCAAGACATGCTGGGATCGTCTGAGAATACGGGCCATCCTTTTCCGCAGAAGAAGTGTTGAAGGAGGGGCCGTGGATCAGAAGCAGCCGCCTATCAGTCGTCGAAAGTTTATTAAAGGAGCCGCAATCATGGGCGCAGCACCGCTTATGCCGAGCCATGCGTTTTCGACGAGTGACAAAGTTCCGTCGCAAAGTCCCGCAGGCTCCGTACCAAAGAAACCATTGGGACGAACAGGTGTTCAGGTGTCGGCAATCGGACTTGGCGGCTACCACCTGGGTTCCGCGGATACAGATCAGGTTGCAAACGAGATAGTGGCCAAGGCGCTCGATCATGGGATCGATTTCTTCGACAATGCGTGGGAGTATCACGATGGCCTGAGCGAAGAGAGGCTGGGAAGGGCGTTGAAGGGGAAGAGGCAGAGCGCCTTCGTGATGACAAAGGTCTGTACCCACGGGCGAGACAAGAAGGTAGCGATGCGCATGCTCGAAGAATCTCTGCGACGTTTGCAAACCGACCATCTGGATCTCTGGCAAATCCATGAAGTTATCTATGAAAACGATCCTGACCTGATCTTCGCGCCGGGCGGAGCCGCCGAAGCTCTACTGGATGCCAAGAAGCAGGGCAAGGTTCGTTTCGTTGGATTCACCGGGCACAAGGACCCTGAGATTCACCTGAAGATGCTGGCGCACGATTTTCCCTTCGACACAGTGCAGATGCCCCTGAATTGTTTCGACGCGACCTTTCGCAGTTTTGAGACGCATGTATTGCCAGAGGCAACGCGCCGCGGGATCGCTGTGCTGGGAATGAAAAGTCTGGGCGGCAGTGGGGAAATGGTGCGGCACGGAGGCATAACGGCTCAGCAGGGATTGCGCTATGCCATGAGTTTGCCGGTTGCAACTACGATCAGCGGTATCGACTCGATGGAAGTTCTCGATCAGAACCTTGCTGTGACCACGAATTTCCAACCATACACGGCTGCCGAATTGAAAGAGTTGAGAGACCAATGCCGTCAGTTTGCGGCTGACGGACGGTATGAACTGTTCAAAATGACTACCAAATATGACGGCAAAGTTGGGCGCGAACAGCACCATTTCCCCAGCACTGAGGAATTACCTCTTTAAGTCGGCGCGTCAACGCGAAAAGGCTGGATGAACTGATCCACTTGATAGAATCAGGGACAATAATGCATTTTTTCCGCTGCACCCTTTCTCTTCGCTCACTCGTGTCAGTTGCGGCCCTCTTTTCTGGTTGCTTCGCGTTCGCGCAGGCGCCCACCGGCGCGCAAGCACCGGCGACAACAACGCCCGCTCAAGCGCCTGCAACAACACCGGCGGCTCCACAGTCTGTGCCCGCGCCGAAGACACCGCCTGCGCCGAAGACGCCACCTGCGCAGCAACCGGGTGATGCACAGCAGCAGGCTCCGACGCCGGAACAGCTGGCGACTGTTCCGACCATTAAGGCGCGAGTCAACGAAGTCAACCTGATCTTCACGGTGACGGACAAGCGCGGCAACTTCATCAAGAACCTGAAGCAGAGCGACTTTGCGCTCCTGGATGATCGCAAGCCGCCGGAGCAGGTTAGGCAGTTCACCCAGCAGACGAATCTTCCGCTGCGGGTTGGGTTGATTATCGACGCGAGTTCGTCGATCCGCACGCGATTCAAGTTCGAGCAGGATGCGATGTCGGATTTCATCTCGCAGGTGCTGCGCCCGCAGACGGACAAGGCGTTTGTCAGCAGCTTTGAGCAGCACACGCACCTGCTGCACGATTTCACCAATGACTCAGACGCTCTCGGCGTGTCGATCCACAAGCTGCAGCCTGCGGGCGGCACGGCGCTTTTCGATGCAATCTACACGGCATGTCGCGACCAGCTGCTGCCGGTGCGCGCCGAAGGCACTATGCGCAAGGCGATTGTTGTCATCTCTGACGGAGACGACAACATGAGCCGCGTCTACCAGGACGACGCGGTGAAAATGTGCCAGCGCGCGGAAACCATTGTGTACGCGGTCAGCACAAACACCGGCCCTGACCGCGATCGCGGCGATGATGTGCTGGAGGCGGTGGCGCTGGCGACCGGCGGCCGCGCGTTTTATCCGAAGCGCCTGGAGGACATGCCGCAGGAGTTCCACAGTATTGAAGAAGAACTGCGCAGCCAGTACTCGCTGGTGTATGTGCCGGCTGACTTCAAACCTGATGGCTCATTCCGGCCGATCTATCTGACGACCTCTGACCGCAAGTACCAGGTGCGCGCGAGCAAGGGATATTTCACGCAGAAAGAGTAGCGTCTTCCGGACTTGCGAAATCGCAGACGATCAGGGTGAGATCGTCGTCTTGAGCAGCGGACCACTTCTGGACTGAAGACAGGATGAGGTCAGCAGCTTCGAGCGGCGACGATCCAGTGGTTTTTCTCAAGACTTCGCACAATGCTGCGCTGCCAAAAAACTCTCCGGCTGCGTTGGAAGCTTCTATCAGTCCATCAGTGTAGAGCAGGAGACGGTCGCCCTCTTCGAGCCGATGAACGAGGGTGGAGTAGGTGGAGAAATCGAATGCGGCGAGTATGAGGCCGTTTTCCTGCAGTTCGACAACCGCGCCGTTCCGCAGCAAAAGCATCGGAGGATGTCCTGCGGCAGAGTAGCGCAGCTCGCGCGAGCGCGAATCCAGGTAGACATACGCCGCGGTAATGAACTGGTTCTGCGTGTTGCCGTAAAGCGCGGCATTCATGCCCAGCAGAAACCGGGAGGGATCAGAAGCAGTGGCCCGCTGCGATGCCGCCGCAAGTTTTACCATCGATGCGATCAGTGCGGCGGGAACTCCATGTCCGGAGACGTCCGCGATCAGGAGTCCTGCGTGGCCATCGTCGGCGACGACGTAGTCATAAAAATCTCCGGCGACCGAGGTCATCGGCACATAGCGCACAGCAACCTGAAAGTGGGGCGACGGCGGGAACTGCTCCGGCAAAATGGAAAGCTGGATGCGCGTTGCTACTTCCAATTCCTTCTGAATTTCGTTGAGCTGCTGGTCACGCCGCAGCATTCGCCGGCCGGTGACGTAGCCAAGACAGCTGAGGAAGATGGCAAAGCCGACCGGTTCAATTTTCTGACCACGTAGATAGATAGCGGCCAGGTTATCCCAAAGCGCAAAGCCGGCAAAGATCAGAAGTCCGCGACGGACCACGACGAAGTCTGCGTCACCCTGTTTGCGATTGCGGATGAACTGGACTATCAAAATCATCAACGCGGCGATCACCAGGATGCTGTTAATCAGGTCATATAAGCGCGTTGGACCGAACGCGAAGGTGGCGATGGCAAGCACCGCGTCCACGGCGACCAGGACATACGCGGCTTCGATGGCCAGGGTGCCAGCACGGCTGAGGAAACCTGCGCAGCGGAAATACAGCACGAATGGGATCGGAACGAGGTAGTTAATGGCCACCCGCAACCGCATATAGAAGATCGAGTGAGGGACAACCAGGCCAAGGAGATGAGCGTCGACCCAAAGCCTTAGACCATATAAGGCAGCGAAGACGCCGAAGTAAATGAGAAGCGGATCGCGTTTTCGGCGCAGAGCTGAAAACGCGATTGCTACCAGACCCACTGTTATGAATGCCGCGCCAAAAAACAGATTGGGAGCGTCGCGATGAAACGCATCGAGCACTTCCGCGGTGCTGATTGACGGCTCGGAAAGAGTCACAGCGGGATGCTAAATCAACGGGCGGGAAGATGCTTCCGCTATTTGATTTCGGTGTCGCGGCGCTATTGCTCAAGCATCTCGACGAGCGCGGCTTCGTCGAGGATCTTTACTCCGAGGGTGCGTGCTTTATCCAGCTTTGAGCCGGCATCTTCTCCGGCAACGACGTAGCTTGTCTTCTTGCTGACGCTGCCGGAAACGCGGCCTCCGGCGGCCTCAATTTTTTCCTTCGCATCATCCCGCGAGAGATGAGGGAGAGTTCCTGTCAACACGAAGGTCATACCTTCCAGCTTTGAGGATTTCTGTTTGCGCTCGGCGGTGAACGTCAGTCCAGCGTCTCGCAGCTCTTCGATGAGCGCGCGATTTTTCTCTTCATCGAAGAATTCGCGCACGGCAGCGGCCACGCTGGGGCCGATCTCATGGACGCGCTCCAACTCTTCGGCGGATGCGTTCATCACGGCATCCATTGAGCCGAAGTTCGAGGCGAGCAACTGCGCGGTACGCTCGCCGACGAAGCGAATGCCGAGGCCGAGCAGCACGCGCTCCAGCGGCCGTTTCTTCGAGCCTTGTATCTCGCTTACCAGCGTGTCCGCGGTCTTGCGGCCGATGCGATCGAGCGATTCAAACGCAGCGACGTCGAGACGGTACAAATCCGCAATGCTCTTTACCAGTCCGCGATCGAGCAGCTGAGCGACGACGGCTTCGCCGAGTCCGTCGATTGCCATCACGCCGCGAGAGGCAAAGTGCAGCAGCTCCTCGCGCAGGCGCGCGGGACAGTTCGCATTGACGCAGCGATAGTCGACCTCGCCGGGGGCGCGGACGACTTCGCTGTCGCAGGCGGGGCAGTGTGTCGGGAAACGAATCTCGCTCGTCTCCGCTGGCCGCCGATCGAGTATGACCTGGACGATCTTTGGAATTACGTCTCCGCCGCGCTCTACCTGCACGAAGTCACCGATACGCAGGCCGAGGCGCTCGATCTCGTCCGCGTTGTGCAGCGTCGCGCGACTGACCGTGGTGCCGCCGATCAAGACGGGAGTGAGCGCGGCAACCGGCGTCAGCTTTCCGGTACGGCCGACCTGGATGAGTACTCCTTCAAGCTGAGTGACGGCGGCTTGCGCAGCGAATTTGTACGCGATTGCCCAGCGCGGCGCGCGACCGGTGAATCCCAGCCGCCGCTGCAGCGCGACGGAGTTCACCTTTATGACCACTCCGTCGATTTCGTAGCCGAGGGACTCGCGCAGCTTTTCTGCCTCGGCGATGAATTTGAGGATGTCATCCACGGACTTCGCCTGATGCCAATGCGTGTTGACGCGGAGTCCGGCAGCAGAAAGCGCGGTCAATGCCGCGCTCTGCGATGGAAGCGCTTCTCCATTGCTCGTCAGCGCAGAGTATGCGTAGTAATCAAGCCTGCGCTGCGCGACGATGTTCGGCTCCAGCGTGCGGATGGTTCCTGCCGCGGCATTGCGCGGGTTTGCCGCCGGTGACTGCCCTGCCTGCTCGCGCTCGACGTTCAGCTTGCGAAATGCGGCGAGCGGCATCACGACTTCGCCGCGCACTTCGAAGTCCGCAGGCAGACCGGCGCTCTTCAACTTCGCAGCGGAGATCGAGAGCGGAACGGATTTGATAGTCCGCACATTCGACGTCACGTCTTCGCCCACCGCGCCGTCGCCGCGCGTGATTGCGCGTTCAAGATGCGCGCTGCCGTCGGGCTGCACCGCGTAGAAGAGCGCGAGCGAGAGTCCATCGAGTTTCAACTCGCAGACATATTCAACGTCTTCGCTGCCCGCGCCTTCGCGCACACGACGGTCCCAGTTGCGCAGCTCTTCTTCGTTGTAGGCGTTGTCGAGCGAGAGCATCGGCCGGGAGTGCGCGACTTTTATGAATCCCGCTTTGGGTTTACCGCCGACGCGCTGCGTTGGAGAGTCTGGCGTCTGTAACTCGGGGTGCTCCAGCTCAAGAGCGCGCAGTTCGCGCATCGCGTCGTCATATTGCGCGTCGGTGATTTCCGGTGCGTCGAGGACGTAGTAGAGATGTTCGTGGTGTTGCAGGAACGCGCGTAGTTCTACGGCGCGCATCTCAGGATTGGTCGAAGTCTTTTGAGTCGTGCCGGCCTTACCGCTCATGCTGCACAGGATTATAGAAACTGCGCGGTGTGCGCGTTGCGCCGACCGCTTGTAAACTTCACTGAACGATGGAGCCAGTCACACACTTCCTTACCGGAGCCTGTCTCGCGCGTACCGGCTTCAATCGCAAAATTGCGTACGCAACGCTGGCAATGACGCTTGCGGCGGAGGCGCCCGACCTCGATGTGTTCTGGGCATTTGAGGGGCCGGTCGCGGCATTTCGGCATCATCGCGGCATTACACACACCTTTATCGCCGCGCCGTTCATGGCTGCAATCACGGTAGGCGCGATGTGGCTGTGGCATCGCTTCAAAATGCGCCGCGGACGCCCGCCGGCGATGCAGCCTCGCTGGTTTGCGCTTTGGCTGCTCGCTTTGCTCGCCGATCTGAGCCACATTCTGCTCGACTACACCAACAACTACGGCATTCGTCCCTTCTTTCCGTTTTCGGCGAAGTGGTACGAGGCGGATCTCGTCTTTGTCCTCGAGCCGATCCTGCTCGCGGTGCTTGCGCTCGCGCTGCTGGTGCCGTTGCTGCTGCGTTTCGTGGACCAGGAGATCGGCGGCCGCGACGAAGCCAGGCGCGTGAAACATCGAGGGCGGCAGCTGGCGGTCGCCGCGCTTGTCTGCATGGTTGCGCTGTGGGTATGGCGCGCCGCGGAGCATCATGCCGCGATCGGACTGGTGCGCGAGCAGAGTCCGCCTGAGGAATCGATCGTTCGCATCGCTGCTGAACCTTATCCAGTCAATCCGTTTCGCTGGCACGCGGTCGCCGAGACGCCTGACTCCTATCGTGTCGCGGAGGTTGACACCGCCGCGGAGCATGTCAGTTCCGACCCCACGCAGGATGTTTATTTCAAGCCAGCGGACACGCCGGCGACCAGAGCAGCTAAGAACAGTCCGCTGGGCCGCGTGTATCTTGACTGGGCAAAGTTTCCGCTGGTCGAGGAAGGTGGGAAGCATGGGCAGTGGACTGAGGTCGATTTCCGCGATTTGAGATTCTCTTATGCAGGTTTCGGATTTCTCGCCGGCGATCGCACGCCGCTCTCTGCCAGCGTTGAAGTCGCGCCAGACGGCACGGTGACTGAAATGCGTTTCAATGGCCACGTCCAGCACTGAGCGGCTTGATGGAAGTGCGTAGGACGAAAAACTATTTTAGCCATATCACTTGACCGTAATGGCCCGACTCCAGAGAATGAAGGAGTCGGGAACATTCGCCGGCCATCCAGAGGACCCATGTTCGCTTACCTTTTGCTGCTCGTCGCAGCGTTATCGCGCGTCGCCGTTATCCCGTACCACTTCTTCAGCTTCACCGCTATCGGTGGATCGCTGCTGTACTTTGGCGCGCGCCGGTCGAAGGTACAGATCATCTTTCCGGTGCTGCTGCTGGCTGCGACGGACTTCTATCTGACGAAGTTCGTGTATGCATATCCGTTCCACGCGCGCGATTACGCTTTCACGTGGGTCTGGTACGCGGCGGCCTGCCTGCTTGGCGGCGCCATGCTGAGCAAGCGCAACGGCGTGCTGCGGATACTTGGCGCGGCCTTCGTCTCTGCTACGTCATTCTTCCTGCTGAGCAACTTCATTGTGTGGGCGGGCTCACACATGTATGCAAAATCTGCGGCGGGACTCGCCGCGTGCTACACGGCAGGACTGCCCTTTTACCCGCGCGATCTGGTCGCGACCGCTGCAGTTGCGGGTTGCGCATTTGGCATAGAGGCGCTGGTGAAACAGATTGCGGCGATGCGCCACCCGGCCGGCTCATCCATCGCAGCGTAGTTTTCAGGAACGATTCACGACGGCGCGGAGACAGTCCGCGCCGTTTTTCTATTCCGCGAGCGATTCGGCCGACTGGTCAGCGGGCCGTCCGCGCCGCGAGAAGGTCTTGCGCAGAACAAAGACCATGACCGCCAGCACGGCCAGACCCACGACGGTCAGCACCGTGTCGCGATGCTGATGTGCGAACATGACGCTCCTGTGCACGGCCTGCGGGCCGTAGCGCATGGTTAGCAGAGCGAGAGCAGAAAAGCGGACCACCCGCCCGGCAAAAGTCGCCAGAAAAAAGGGCACGACACGCATCTCGAAGACTCCCGCGGCGAAGACGAACAGCTTGAACGGCGTTGGCGGCGGCAGCATCGCGGGAATGAACAGAGCCAGAAACTCCTGCCGTTCAAAGCGATCACGCATGCGCTCATAGCGTTCGCGATTGATGCGTTTCAGCAGGAAGAGCTCGCCGCCGGCGCGCCCGAGAAGAAACGGCACAAGGCTGCCAGCGGCGGAACCAAAAGCCGCCACCAGCGGATAGAGCCAGAAGCGTGCCCGGTCGTTCCACACAAACGTCGCGACGATGACGTCCATCGGCACCGCGAGCGACGATGCGTCCATCGCGGAGATGAGCATCAGGCCGAGCGCGCCCAGCTTCATCACTGCGGCGACCAGCAGCTTGAACTTCAGCAACAGTACGACGAAGAAATGCTTCAACGCGTCCTCGTTTCGTCGCCTGCATGGCTGTGTTCGGTATCGCCGGCAAGAAGCGCGAGCGCATGCGGGATCAGGTCGCTCACGGCGGCGAGCGATGCTGCGGCGCCATCGGGACTGCCGGGCAGGTTGATGATTAAAGTGCTTCCGGCGGTTCCTGCGACAGCGCGGCTGAGTGGCGCGAACGGCGTCTGCTTCAGGCCTTCGGACCGCATGCGTTCGCCAAAGCCATCGAGGATGCGATCGCAAACCATGCGCGTCGCCTCAGGAGTTACGTCCCGCGGACCAATGCCAGTGCCTCCCGTGGTCACAACCAGCCGCGAGGTGAGGGCGGCAGTGCGAATGACCTCGGCGATTTCCTCCTGCTCATCCGGAACCAGCGCCCGCTCGACATGGAACCCGGCCCGGGCCAGCATTGCTGCGACGCGGGGGCCGGAAAGGTCTTCGCGTTCGTGCCGCGCAGAACGGTCGCTGACAGTCACCACGGTTGCGCGCATTTCATCGGGCATCTTGATGATTCTAACCGGGCTAAACGGCGGTCTTTGTTATCTGGGCCACGCCGTATCCTAAATGTATTTCGCGACGTCTTAAGTGAGAGAATAGAAAGAGCTATCTTCGCCCGACCGCCTGTGAACCTGCTGCGGACCGATCGGCGAATATCTGCCGATGCCGACCACTGAAGCCCCAAGCAGTCCTCCGACAGAGTCGCCGAAGCGCGCGCGATTACGCGCCATTCCGCGCGACGATCTGTCACACCACGAGTTGTTGCAACTCCTCGACTCGCTCGAGGACGAGCAGGCGCGTGCGCGACGGCGCGAGGGCTTCTGGATTGCGCTGATTGTTCACATCATCCTTTTCTGGCTGTGGAGTTACGGCCCGACAGTGATCTTGCATCATCCGCGGATCATCAGTCCCGCAGAAGTGATGCAGCAGCGCAAGAAGGACTTCACGTATCTCGACCTGCCGCCGGATGCGTTGAAGCAGATCCAGCCGAAGCCGAGCGACGTTATCTCCGACAAGAACCGCGTGCAGCAGACCCGACATCCTACGCTCGACAAGAAGACGATCGAGCAGTTGCAGGCGATGAAGCGTGCCGGCGAAGCCGCGCCGCCGCCTGCGCCCGCGCAGCAGCAGGCACAAGCCGCACCGCAGGCGCAGCAACAGCCCGCGCCGCAGCAGCAGGCGCAGGCGAATCCAAAGCCTGAGTTGCAGCCATTGCAGCCTGCGCCGACGCAGCAGCCGAATATCAACCAGCCGCGTCAGCCTGCGCAGAAGCCGAACTTCAACACCGGCGGCTCGCTCCGCGACCAGTTGAACGAAGCCATCCGCAGTGCGAGCCGCGGAGAGGGAGAGGCCGGAGAAGAAGGAGCCGGTGCTCCGGTCGCCCATGGCGGGGCTGAGGGTACGGCGGAGATTCTCTCTGACACCATGGGCGTCGACTTCGGCCCATACATGCAGCACGTCATCCGCGCGACCAAACAGTCGTGGTACACGCTGATTCCTGAGTCGGCGAGGCCGCCGCTCAACCGGCAGGGCCGCGTGGTGATCGAGTTCATTATTCAGCCCGATGGCACGGTGAAGCAGATGAAGCTGGTAGGACCGTCGGGAGATGTGTCGCTCGATCGCGCGGCGTGGGGCGGAATCCAGGGCGCATCGCCGTACCCGCAACTGCCAAAGAATTTCAAGGGGCCATACCTCGCGCTGCGCTTCGGGTTCTATTACAACGAGCGGCCCGACGCACACTGACGCGATGCTGACGCCGCAGGAGGCCCGTGAACGCCGCATGCAGATTGCCGGACTGCTGGTGATCGCGCTGCTCGTGCTGGTCTTCACCGTGTTGCGCGCGGGCTGGCACGCGATCGTGCCGCACGCCTGGTGGCAATGAACGCAACGCAGGCCGAGCCGCTGCTGGTTGTCTTGCTTGGGCCAACGGCGAGCGGCAAGACTTCACTTGCGCTCGAGCTGGCCGAGCGATTCAGCGGCGAGATCATCAGCTGCGATTCTGTCTCTGTCTATCGCGAAGTGGACATTGGTTCTGCAAAGCCGAATGCAAATGAACGCGCGCGCGCGCCGCACCATCTGCTCGATGTTGCTTCTCCGGACCAGCATTACACCGCGGGCGACTACAGTCGAGATGCGCGTGCCGCAATCCAGAATGTGGCTGCGCGCGGCAGGTTGCCGATCGTCAGCGGTGGAACAGGTCTCTACCTGCGCGCGCTGATCGACGGGCTCTTTCCGGGGCCGCAGAGACACCCGGAACTGCGCGAGCGTCTGCGCAATCGCGCCGAGACGCGAGGTGCAGCATATGTGCACCGCATCCTGCGACGGCTTGATGAGCAGGCCGCGTCCAGCATCCACGCCAATGACACGCCAAAGGCGATCCGCGCGATTGAGGTGTCTCTCGCCGCGAAGCAGCCGATGACCGAAGCGTGGAAGATCGGGCGCGATCCGCTAACCGGATTTCGGATTCTGCGGATGGGGCTAGATCCTGAGCGCCCGCAGTTGTACCGGCGCATCGATGCGCGTGTGACCGCGATGTTCGGTGCAGGCCTGATCGCAGAGACCAGCGCATTGATTGCGAAGTATGGCGATGCAATCTCGACGTTGAACGCGCTTGGCTACAAGCAGGCGCTGTCGCTGTTGCGCGGTGAAATCGACGAGACAGAAGCGATTCGCCAGACGCAACAGGGTCATCGAAATTATGCGAAGCGGCAGATGAGCTGGTTTCGCCGCGAGGCTGGCGTCAACTGGCTTCGCGGATTTGGCGATGAGCGGTCCATAGCCGATCAGGCTGTCGCAGTCGTCGATCAGGCGATCGTGCGTCAGAGATGAGACAGTGCGGCTGATAAACTGACAGGTTTTGAGTTCGACGAGGATTTCAACGAATGGCTGAGATAGAGAAGACGATGCAGGCGCTGGTGAAGCCGGCGGCTGCACCTGGGGTGGAGATGCGCGAAGTGCCGGTCCCGAAGATCGGCGTGCGCGACGTTCTGGTGCG
>DATMOZ010000206.1:0-3235 GCA_035567995.1 Acidobacteriaceae bacterium | reverse complement strand
CTTCGTCGCGGCTTCTTTTTCGAGCTCTGTAAGCCGTGCGGCCAGCAGCTTCTCGAGGTCTTCCAGAGATTTGCTGAAGCCCTCGATGCCTTCTTTCAGCTTGTCGTGGGCCATGCGATCTGCGGCGTGCATCTTGTCGAAAGTCGCCTTGTCCACCGTAATCTTCTCGATGTTCATGCTCTTTGCCTTCGCCGGATCAAGCTTCCGCGGCAGATCGCCCGTCGTGTCAGCAAGCTCTTCGAGCAGCTTCGGGGAGATGGTCAACAGGTCGCTACCGGCGAGTTCCTTGATCTCACCTGTATTGCGGAAGCTCGCGCCCATTACTTGCGTCTTGTAGCCGAACTTCTTGAAGTAGTTGTAGACCTTCGTCACCGACTGCACGCCCGGATCATCGGGTCCCTGGTAGTCCTTGCCGGTGTCCTTTTTGTACCAGTCGAGAATGCGGCCGACGAATGGCGAGACCAGCGTCACCTTTGCCTCGGCTGCGGCGATAGCCTGATGCAGGCCAAAAAGCAGCGTCAGGTTGCAGTGAATTCCTTCCTTCTCAAGCTGCTCTCCGGCCTTGATGCCTTCCCATGTCGAAGCAATCTTGATCAGCACACGATCGCGCGAAATGCCGGCTTTGTCATATTGCTCGATGATGTTGTGCGCCTGCGCCATGGTCCGTTCCGTATCATACGAGAGACGCGCGTCCACCTCAGTGGAAACACGCCCGGGTACGATGGAAAGAATCCTGATGCCGAAGGCAACGGCGAGTTTCTTGAACGCGAGGTTTGCAATTTCCGCGTCGTGCGCGTTTTCGCCCAGCTCTTTTCTCGCTTCCATCAGCACGTCGTCCACGATCTCCCGGTACTGCGGCATCTGCGCGGCCGCCGCGATCAGCGAAGGATTCGTAGTGCTGTCCTGTGGTTTGAACTTTTCAATCGACTCGATGTCGCCGGTGTCGGCCACTACGGTCGTCATGGTGCGTAGTTGCTCTAGTAGTGTCTTTGCCATATTTCCTTCCTTAAACCTGTGCGGGGTTAGCGCCGCCGGGGCACTCATGAAACGGGTGCCTTGATTTATATCCAATCCGCGGCCGGCTGTCTTCCAGGTTAGATGCTCTTTCGACCCGAAATAACCGCATTTTCAAGAATTCCGCAGCCGTCCACGCTGACTCTTACCACGTCGCCGTCCGCAATCGGGCTGACCCCAGCGGGGGTGCCCGTCGGAATCAGGTCTCCCGGAAAGAGCGTCATCGCCTGCGAAATGTAGCGGATAAGCTTCGGCACATCGAAGATAAGGTCCCGCGTATTGCCATGCTGCTTCAATTCGCCGTTCACGTGTGTGGCAACATTTAAGCCCTCCGCCGGGTCGACTTCATCCGTCACCCACGGACCGACCGGGCAAAATGTGTCGAAGCCCTTCGCCCGCGACCACTGCCCGTCGGACTTCTGCAGATCGCGCGCCGTCACATCGTTCACGCAAACGTAGCCGCGGATATAAGGACCCACATCCGCGTCGTCCGCCAGCTGTGAGCATGTGCGGCCGATGACAACTCCCAGTTCCGCTTCGTAGTCGACGCGGCGCGACTGTGGAGGCAGCACGATCTTCTCGCCAGGAGCCAGCAGGGCAGAGGGAGCCTTCAAAAAAAGCAGCGGCTCCTTGGGAGGCTCGTTGCCGAATTCCGCCGCGTGCTCGCGATAGTTGCGGCCGATGCAGACGATCTTCGACGGGCGCACCGGCGCCAGCAGAGTGCAATCGTTCAGCGGACGCTCGGCGAATTTGCCGGGATACGACGTGACGGTCAGGTCCTCTTCCGGCGGAGCAAGTATGGCCGTTGCAAACGCAACTCCTCCGCGATCTTCAACGGCAACATATTGCGAACCGTCTTCGGTCTCAATGCGTGCGTAGCGCAAAATCGTCTCCTTTTAGTTTCTATTGTGGAGCGGTCTCTTCTACTTCGGGCGAACGCGCACTTTCATTTCCGGTGCGGTCAACAGCGCTTACTGAATAAGCGTAGCGATGTCCAGGAACCACATTCGCATCGTGATAACTCGGCGCTGGCACCGCGCTTGCATTCAGCCGCGTTGCCGTCGTCTGGCCCGCGGTAGCATCCCGCCGGTAAACGAAATATCCCGCCAGATCGCTCTCCGTGTCTGGTTCCCACGACAGGTCGATTGTCGCGGGGCCCGCATCGCTCGCAGGCGTCCCCACCGCGGCCAGACCACTCGGCACCTTGGGCGGGAAGGTGTCCCGCACCTGCACCGTGACCGGGTCGCTCACGAATCCGCCGAGGTCATAATTCTTTCCCGCCACGTCCACGCGCTCCACACGTTCAACCCTATACCGATAGGTGTTGCCGGCGTGCGCAGTCTCATCCAGAGCGAGCCCCGGATCGTTGCCGCCGTGGACCGTCAGCGTAAGTCGCAGCACCTTCGGCTCAGCGGCCTTGCCGCGCTGCGCCGCGTCGTCGCCCGAAACCAGCTCTCGATGCAGCACATAAATCACTGGCCGCTCAGGCGGCGTTTCCTGGTGCCAGTGCAGCAGCACGCCGCGTTCGATCACAGCCGCGGTCAGCGCGGTCACGCCTTGCGGCCCTTCGCCCCCAACAATCAGCACAGGATTCGATTCTCCCGCGCTGCGTCCCCGCGAATTTGTAGCAATCAGCCGATATTCAAGCAGCCGCGGACCGCCGGTCGTCAGCGCAGGCGGCAACAGATCTTCATATGTCGCGGGAGAGCCCGGCGTCTGCGTCGCGCCAGGAATGGGAGTGCACTGTGTCGCATCGGCCTTGCGGCACAGCGTCATGCGAATGTCGCCGCGCAGCGGCAGCTTGTCCGTCGTCTGCGCCGGCGTCGTCCAGGTCAGGGAAACCGTATTGCCGTGGCGCTCTGCGCCAAGGTCATCGACCGGACGCGGTAGGTTCAACGTCGGCGGCACGGGAGCACCCGGCGTGCCGCAGCCCGCGATAAGCGCAATCATCGCAATCGCACCGGCACACACTCCCGTTGTCAGCCACCGAAGACGCACGATAGAAAGCGTAGCAGAGCGACGGAGGAAATGATCTCGCGTCTCGCTGTACACTCGGCGGAGTGGGTGACCAGCCAGAAGATTTCGCCAGTGTGTATGCAGGGCTCGAAGATGAAGCGCTCGTCGAGCTGGCGCGTGCTTCCTGGTCGCTGACCGACGCAGCACTCGCTTCTCTCACAGCAGAGTTCGCACGCCGGCACATGGCGATGCCGGAACCCGAAAC
>DATMOZ010000205.1:0-3131 GCA_035567995.1 Acidobacteriaceae bacterium | reverse complement strand
TCCTGCGAAGATGATTGCCACGCGCGATCGCGGCCAGCCGCGCAGCCGATTCCGCTGTATCATTGCTGCGCGTTTCGGCAATAATCTGGCTCTCAGGCACGTCATGCGCAAGCAGGTAGTCGTGGCCGACCCCGCCTTCGCTGTGCGCATCTCCCGCATTGTTGCCGCCCAGCGTGATGATCAGCGGCGCATACCCGTCCTTGTAGAGCGACAATGCGTGGTCAAGCCGCGCGCGCAACACCGGCGAAGGCCGCCCGTCGTACTCCGCCGCTCCGAACACTGCAATCGCGTCCGTATGGCGCGCCTCATCCATCGTGGCCGCTCGCCGAATCTCAGAGAACACATGGGCGATCCAGATCGCCACGCCCAGCAACAGAAACAGCAGCAGAGACAAGGCAAAGCTGAAACGTTTGCGCTTTCTTATGTTGTCGTCAGGCAGAATCATTCGTGCATCTGTTCTTGCTCAGGCTTTAGCTGTGCATCGCTAGAGCGATCTCGTGCATCGGAATCGCGCCCTCGCGCAGGATTTGCCAAGTGTTCGGCGGCCCGGATAAATCGACAATCGTCGTTGCCAGACTTCGTGCCGTTGGCCCGCCATCAACGATCAGCGGCAGGCGGTTGCCTAGCTGCTCTCTCACGCACGCGGCGTGTGTGCACTCCGGCGCGCCGCTCAGGTTCGCTGACGTCGCCGTGATCGGCAATCCCAGCGCCGCCGCTACCGCCCGGGGAATCGGGGCCTCAGGCACACGCAGTGCCACGTTGCCGGTGTTCGCCGTCACCCGCAACGGCAAACGAGTGCCGGCGCGCACGATCAGTGTCAAAGGGCCGGGCCAGAATCGCTCCGTCAATTTATCGAACGAGGAACCCAGGTCACGCGCAAGCTCATACGCGCGCGACACATCTTCTATCAGCAGCGAGAGCGGCTTAAGGCGAGAGCGCGTCTTCAGGTCATAAATCTGGTCGACAGCATGCAGATTAATCGGGTCGACCGCCAGACCGTAGAACGTATCCGTGGGCATGCCCACGACCTTGCCGCTCCGCAGCTGCGCGACGATGTACTTGATTTTCTCCGGTTCTGGTTCATCCGGATTTACCCGCAGAATTTCTGCTGACAACGTGCTCTCCAATGAAGACAGTCCAACAAGTGTAGGCGAAAAGCGAGCGCATCACCTAACCCGCAAGCCTGCTACGCAGCGGCAGCCACTTCCAATCAGCGGCGTAAAATCGGGACGGCATGTCATCCTCATACGGCATTGAACGACGCATGCGGCACATCACCAGCGCACAGAACGCCAGCGTTAAGAAGCTGCGCGCTCTGCTGCAGTCGCCTGAGAAGACCGCCGTCGACTTCGCATTTGAGGGTGATCATCTGCTGGCAGAGAGTATTCGCGCCCGTCTCAACCTCGAAACCATATTTCTGTCAGAGAGCCGCGCGAACAACGGGAACATGGCGGCGTACCAAGATCTCAATCCCGCACTCGACGTCGTCGCGCTTCCCGACTCTCTGCTGCGCAGCATCGTTTCGACCGACGCTCCTCAGGGCGTCGCAGCGATCGCCAGGCGCCCTGCATTCCACTTCGCGCAGGTTCTCGCGGTGCCCAATCCCCTGCTCGTCATCGCCGCATCGATACAGGATCCGGGAAATCTGGGAACCCTGATCCGTTCCGCCGAGGCCTTCGGCGCTGCTGGTGTACTAGCGCTGCCCGGTACGGTGAGCCCGTGGAACCAGAAAGCCCTGCGCGCCTCGGCTGGTTCGACCTTCAGGCTTCCTGTCATCGACATCACGACCACACATCTTCCGTTGCTGCGGCAGCAAGGCATCCGCATCTACGCCGCGGTTCCCGACAAGGCATTCCCCGCTCATCAGACAGCACTGCAACAACCCAGTGCGATCATGATCGGCAATGAAGGCGCGGGGCTGCCAGCTGAACTGATAGAAATCGCAGACGGCCTGATAACCGTCCCCTCGTCTGGCGCAGTGGAATCGCTGAACGCAGCCGTCGCCGGTTCCATCCTGCTCTACGAAGCTTCGCAACAGCGCAGAGGCGTCTCGCAATGAGCCTGTTCGCAGCTCCACCATTGCCCGCAGGCGCGACACCCCCTGATGCACCGCTCGCCGAACGCATGCGGCCGCGGACCCTCGATGAGTTCGTCGGTCAGGAACACCTGCTCGCGCCCGGAAAGCCGCTGCGCATGCAGATTGAGCAGGACGACGCCGTCTCCATGATTTTCTGGGGTCCACCCGGCGTCGGCAAAACGACGCTTGCAAAAATCATCGCCGCGCGGACGCAAGCCACCTTCGTCGAGTTCTCCGCGGTGCTGGCAGGCATAAAAGAAATCAAGCAGGTAATGCTTGAGGCAGAGCAGGCCGCTCGTTTCGGTGCCCGCACCATTCTCTTCATCGACGAGATTCACCGCTTTAACAAAGCCCAGCAAGACGCCTTCCTGCCCTACGTGGAGCGCGGTTCAATTCGCCTCATCGGCGCCACGACAGAGAATCCCTCCTTCGAACTGAACGCCGCCTTACTTTCGCGATGCCGCGTCTACACGCTGCAGGCGATTCCAGAGGACGCAATCGTCGAGATGCTCAATCGCGCCCTCGCAGACCGGGTTCGCGGTCTCGGAGCGATGGAACTTACCGTGGACGCGGACGCGATTGAGATGTTTGCCTCCTATTCAAGCGGAGACGCGCGCACCGCGTACAACGCGCTCGAGGTCGCCAGCAAACTCGCCTCGGTTCAGGTCGATCATTCCTCGGTTCAGCTCGATCATTCCTCAGCCCAGCCCGATCATCGCATCACTAGTGAGGTCGCCCGCGAAGCGCTGCAGCAACGCGTTCTCCTCTATGACAAACAAGGCGAAGAACACTACAACCTGATCTCTGCTCTGCATAAATCAGTTAGAAATTCAGACGCCGACGCGGCCCTCTACTGGCTCGGCCGCATGCTCCGTGCGGGCGAGGATCCCATGTACATCGCGCGCCGCGTCGTGCGCATGGCCGTCGAAGACATCGGCCTCGCCGCCCCCGAAGCACTCAATCTCACCCTTTCTGCCCGCGAAGCGCTGCACTTCCTCGGACCGCCCGAAGGCGATCTCGCGCTGGCGCAGGCCGTCGTGTATCTGGCCCTCGC
>DATMOZ010000204.1:0-7429 GCA_035567995.1 Acidobacteriaceae bacterium | reverse complement strand
AATGCTTTGCACACCCGAGTCGTTGAAGGAGTTTGCGAATCAATCGCCCCAGATGCAACCCCTTTTCGCCGCGATTGAGGAGATGGCGACAGCGACCCGCGAAGCTCTGGGCGAAGATAGGCTCGCGTGGCTGCGCAGTCTGCCGGGCAGCCAGGTTCGTGGTCCGATGGCGCTCGTCCACGCCAGTCCTGAGAGTCCATGGCGCGCCCCCATGCATACAGCGAGCGATGCCGAGTTGGAGTCGGTTTACGCGCCACTCGGCCAGCCGATTGCCATCTACGGGCATATCCATTGCTCTTACATCCGCAGCGTTTCAGGAATGATCGTCGCCAACACAGGCAGCATTAGTCTTTCCCACGACGGTGACACCCGCGCTGCATATATCCTGCTGGATGAGTCCCGGCCGGCAATCCGGCGCGTCGAGTATGACGTGGACAGGGAGCTCAAGGCTCTTTCCGGTTGCGGTCTCCCCCATGCCGATTGGGTTGCGAAGATGCTCGCCAGGGGCTGCTTCGAGCTGCCGTAAGCACAGCGCTGAGTGCCTGTTCGCGCCTACGCCTTCAGGGCGAGTATCCGGCTTTGTGCTTAGGTGGGTAAAATAAGTCGATATGGCCTATCCCGCGAACTATCGCTATACCAAAGAACACGAATGGATTGAGACCGACGGCAAGACCGGCACGGTTGGCATAACGGACTACGCGCAGAATTCGCTCGGCGACATTGTTTTTGTTGAGTTACCCAAGGTCGGCTCGACAGTCGAGGCGGGACAGGTTTTTGGATCAGTCGAATCAGTAAAGGCTGTCAGCGATCTGTATTCTCCCGTAACAGGCACCGTGACCCAGGTCAATGAGACGCTGACCGCAACGCCAGAGAACATTAATACCCAGCCGCACTCCGCCTGGATTATCAAAGTACAGCTGAAAAACCCCGGTGACGTTGAAAAGCTGATGAGTTCAGTAGATTATGACAAGTTTGTTTCTGAAGAGGCTCCCCACTAAGTAAGTTTTTCAATCCAAGGAGCGCACGTGGCCGAAAAGCAGCAAAGCTCTTGGGCTATTCGAGGAATTATTTCACTCATAGTCCTAGGGGGCCTCGCTTGGTACTTTTTCGGTGGTGGTATTGAAGACCAAGTGGCAAAGGATGCTGTGAAGCAATACGAAATATCTAAGAAAAACGGCACACCCGCGGATATTTGTGAACATGCGGGCCTCGTTACAGCCGCCTATCTGCAAGCCAAGAATGAGGAGAAGTACAGGACGGCCAAATCGCAGGAAGAGCAAGACTGTGCTGCGGCTGGAGTGCCCTCCCCCTAAATAAGACAATAGGAGACTATGCGTTATCTACCCAAGTCACCCGCCGATCGCCAGGAGATGCTGTCTGCCATCGGCGTCGCGTCAATCAATGATTTGTTCTCGAGCATCCCGGCGGAGTATCGCCTGGAGCGCGACCTCGCCGTCCCGCGCCAGCATGCCGAGCAGGAAATTATCGAACACTTTCGCGCAGCCGCCGACGAGAACGCGAACGGATACGCCAGCTTTCTGGGCGCGGGTGTCTATCGCCACTACCGGCCGGTGATTATCGACACCCTGGTGCAGCGCGGCGAATTTCTGACCAGCTACACGCCGTATCAGGCTGAGATTACGCAGGGCACGCTGCAGGCGATCTTCGAATTTCAAACGATGATCTGCGAACTGACTGGCATGGAGATTGCCAACGCGTCGATGTACGACGGCTCCACCGGAGCGGCCGAAGCGGTCATGATGGCGGTGCGCGTTACCGGTCGCAGCAATGTAGTCGTCGCGAAGACAGTGCATCCTGAATATCAGGAAGTATTGGCGACGTACGCGCAGCATCAGGGATTACCCACGCAGCAAGTCGGCTACACCCAGGCCGACGGGCGCGTTGACCTGAAGGCGCTCGATGCGCTGGTGACAGAAGAAACCGCGTGCGTCCTCGTGCAGTCGCCGAATTTCTTCGGCAACATTGAAGACGTTGCCGCGCTCGCTGACATTGCACACAAGAAGGGCGCGCTGCTGATCGTGTCGATTGCTGAGGCGATTTCGCTCGGCATCGTCAAGCCGCCCGCCGAGGCGGACATCGTTTCACTCGAAGCGCAGTCGTACGGTGTGGCGCCGAGCTACGGCGGCCCGTTCTGCGGCGTGATCGCGTGCAAAGAGAAATTTCTGCGGCAGATGCCGGGGCGGCTTGCAGGTGAAACAAAAGACAAGCAGGGACGCCGCGGCTTTGTGCTGACACTGTCAACGCGCGAACAGCATATCCGCCGCGAAAAGGCGACATCAAACATCTGCACCAACCAGGCGCTGGTGGCGCTGATGACGACCATCTTCCTGACCGTCTACGGCAAGGAAGGCCTGAAGGATCTCGCGAAGCAGAATCTCGCGAAAGCGGATTACGCAGCAAAGTCGCTGGTGGCACATGGTGCGAAGCAGCTCTTCACCGGCTCGCCGCGCTTCAATGAGTTTGTGCTGACCACGGCTGAAGCTCCGGCGGAGTTGAACGCGCGGTTGCTCGAACAGAAGATCATCGGCGGCTTGCCGCTGGGACGCTGGTACCCCGAACTGAGCGATGCGACGTTATGGTGCGCCACCGAGATGGTGAAGCGCGAACAGATTGATTCAGCCGCGGTGACGATCGCGGCCCAGGCCGCGGCCGCGGTGCGTGGATAAGGATGACAACGAAGATGGCGACCCCAACAGTGGATCAGACAGAAGCAGCAGGCCGCGGCGGATTTCGCGGCGATACGAAGAAAGTCTCTTCGCACGTCAACCAGAATGAAGCGCTGATTTTTGAGAAGTCTTCTCCGGGCAAGAAGGCTTATCGCCTGTCCGAACTCGACGTACCCGAAGTAGACGCTGAAGCGCTGCTGGGCGATCAGACGCGCTCAGATCTGGGCCAAATGCCCGAGGTCAGCGAAATTGAAATCATTCGCCACTTCACGCGGCTCTCGACCTGGAATTACGCGATTGATCTCGGCATGTATCCGCTGGGAAGCTGCACGATGAAGTACAACCCGCGCGTAAACGAACTTGTCTCGCGGCTCGAGGGCATCGCCGACGCGCATCCCTATCAGCCGGAACATCTGTCGCAGGGCGTGATGAAGATCATCTGGCTGCTGCAGGATTGCCTGACAGAAATCTGCGGTATGAACGCGATCACCCTGCAGCCGGCCGCCGGCGCGCATGGTGAGTTCACCGGAATTCTGCTGGCGCGCGCGTATCACGAGTCAAAAGGCAACCCGCGGCGCAAGATCATCATTCCTGACTCCGCGCACGGGACGAACCCGGCGACTGCCGCGGTTTGCGGTTATCAGGTAGAGAACCTCAAGTCGAATGCGCAGGGCATGGTCGATGCTGCGCAGTTGGAACGGATCGTCGACGACGAGACAGCAGCGCTGATGCTCACGAATCCCTCGACCATCGGCGTGTTTGAGAGCGAGATCCACAAGATCGCCGACATTCTGCACGCGAAGGGCGCGCTGCTCTACATGGACGGCGCAAACATGAACGCGCTGGTGGGCAAGGTGCGGCCAGGCGACTTCGGCGTAGACGTCATGCACCTCAACCTGCACAAAACTTTTTCGACGCCGCATGGTGGCGGTGGTCCAGGGTCAGGGCCGGTGGCGTGCAAGAAGATCCTCGAGCCGTTCCTGCCGACGCCGGTTGTCGCGAAGCGTCAGGACGGTTCCCTCGGTTTCAATTACAACCGGCCGCAGAGTGTGGGTCGCGTGCGTGCGTTCTACGGCAACTTCGGAATGTTCGTTCGCGCGCTGGCTTACATCCTTGCGAACGGGCCCGACGGACTGCGTCAGACTACTGAAGACGCCGTGCTGAACGCGAACTATATTCGCGCCAAGCTCGAAGGCACCTACGATCTGCCGTATAAGACTGCCACGCTGCATGAGGTGGTTTTCAGCGACAAGAAGCAGACGAAGAACGGCATCAAGACTGGCGATATCGCGAAGCGGTTGATTGACTACGGATTCCATCCGTACACCACATCGTTTCCATTGATCGTGCCGGGCGCGCTGATGATTGAGCCGACGGAGAGCGAATCGAAGGAAGAGCTTGATCTCTTCGTCGACGCGATGCAGCAGATTGCCCGCGAGGCGGAGGAGAATCCGCAGGTCATTCTCGACGCGCCACTCTCGACGCGCGTTTCGCGTCTCGATGAAGTAACGGCAGCGCGCAAGCCAATTTTGCGCTGGAAGGCGCCCCCGGCATCGACCGAGTTGACGCCTGATACTCCGGCGAAGGAGTGGTAGTTTTGCCATCAGTATTTGACGACCAGCGCGAGTCGCTCGAAAAGCACGAGTTCATGATGGGCACCGCACGTGGGCGGCTGGCCGTCTCTCTCGACGTACTTACCGATGCGCTCATTCTGGTCGGCCAGCATGGTGTTTACTGCACGTCGAACCGCAACCCAACCGTTCCCGCTCTCGATCTGCAGACTGTGATCGACCAGATCAATGGCGCGAAAGACCTCGTCAGGTCGGTGATGGAAGAGTTGCGGTTAGAGCGCGAAGCTGCTGCCGGCAAGCCCTAGCGTGGTAGGCTAACCGAGTAGTTCCCTGCGTCACACAGGATGCGCCCGTAGCTCAGCTGGATAGAGCGAACGCCTCCGGAGCGTTAGGTCGGGAGTTCGAATCTCTCCGGGCGCACCATCCTTCCCATATTGTCGGAATCAGTTGCGATCGCTTGTACGGGCTCCGCTCTTATCACGATGACCCATCTTCTTGAAGACAACTCAGCCGAATCGGTTGGAGTACGATTCCGACACTCTGCTCCTCTTCCCCCGCTGCGGCCCGTCTCCGCGATCAATCCTTGAACCAGTACGGATATTCCTTCGCCCATTTGCTGTTTGGATACTGCGAGTGCAGCAGGTCGAACGCGGCCTTGCTCGCTGCGCCGGCATCGCCGTTGGTTGTGCAACCGTAGCGCGTCGCGCGGATGGAGAGCGCGAGAGCTTCCGGGCTGCGTGGATCTGTCGGATTCGCCTTCGCCCACTCGACACTCTGAAACGAGAGATACTTTGGCGCGGACCCGATTTCGCGCAGCGCTGTCTGCTGCTTCCGGTCCTCGACAACTTCGGCTTCCGTCAGGAATAAAGGCTGCTTCGCCTCATCCTTCGATGGAGCGGCCCCACACCACCAGTTCCGGCGGTACTCATCGATTTTTTCCAGATCGGTCGTGCGTGCCAGATTTGTTGATATATACGGCTGCAGGCCTGGGAATTGAAGAATCGTGTAGACCGCAGCGAAGCGTTTCGCCTCAGGCGATTTCGCCTGCCGATACACCGCAAGAAACGGCCGCAGACGCGGCTCGCAACCCGACAGCTTGCCGACGAGATGATCTGCGGTCCCGGCGTCGCCCAGTAAAACAGCGCGCGTCCATGCTGCCAGTTCCAACTCAAGACGCAGGTGCGATGGCATCGGTTCGTTGTCAATGCCTGCGATGATCTGCGCAATCGGGAAGCGCTCATTGAGTATCGCTGCGCCGCCTTCATCGAAGCGCAGAGCACGTTCTTCGTTGGATTCTTTCTGATCCGCGGCGCAAAGAGTGTTTGTGAGAGTGTATTGATCGAATTGCGCGTTCACATCCTCGGCAAACGCTTCTCCGCTGCTGAATCCGTATTTCGCCGGACGCCGCACGAGGTGCGCAAAGAAGTCTGCAAGGCTGTCCGCAGCCAGCATGCGCTCGTGCATCAAGGCATTAACAGTGGAGAGCGGCTGCGACCTGGTCGCGCCGGGCAGCACAGCATCCAGTTGTCCGCGCACTTCTTCGCCGCGATGTGCAGCGTTCAGTAAAACCGCTCGATGATATATGGCTGACGCGAACGCAGGCGAAGACGCGGGGATTGATTTCGCCGCATCTATCAGCTCGCCTACGTCGGCGCTGCCGGGAATTGCTGTCGTCAGTGCAGCGACCAGCCATACTTCTTTCTTGGTTGCGTGCCAGCGTTCGAGCGCGTGCGCCGCGTCTTCCCTGCTCGTCGACTGCATCGTCATGATCCAGTCAATCAACTCGCTCTGCGCGCGCGCCGCCGGTCCCTGACCGCGATCAAACAAAAGCGTTAGGTCTCTGACATCCTGGCCGAATCGCGAATCTTCCCCGCGTCCGCTCACTTCTTTTGCAAGCGCGACGATCTGCGCCGCGGGATCGGTGCGAAAACGGATGTAATTCAGCAGCGCGCGCGTTGAGCCCGCGTACACGCCAGCCTTCTTCGTCTGCAGCAGCTTTTCAAGATGTTGTTCTGCCTGCTTCAGCATAGCCATGTCAGGCGATTGCCCCGATAGCATCGCCTGGCGGATATCTGTCCGCGCGACCAGATAATTCGCCACCGTCGACCAGGGAGACGACACGTCCGCGGCGATTGCGTTGTACTCCAGGCGTGCAGAATCGAAGTCGCCGCTGTAAAAGTGCGCCGATGCAATCTGATACGAGCGATCGTGCTGCAGCCACTTTGGCGCGTTCGGCAGCCACGCAGGAATGGCGGTCCCTCCTTTGCAGTTTGCGAAGACAACATCCTGCCCGCCGACCCAGTGTTGCAGATTGAAGGCGTCCGCAGCGTGCGCCGCGATGCGAGCTCTCAGCGTCCGCGCCGCGCTTTCATAGGTGTCAGGCAGACAGTTCTCGTAGTACTGATATTGCTGCCCTGGTATTCGTCGCATTGCGTCTGGAGTCTCGCTGATCACCATGTCTTTGATGATCTGCTTGCGAGCTTCCTGCCAATGCGCGAAAGCCACGATCAAGTCCTGATCGGCGGGTGCTTTATTGAAATCGCCGAAGCTGCCCTGCTCTATCGGGCTCAACGGGCGTCCGCTCAAAAAGTCATAGGCGACGACCAGATACCGTTGCGCATATGTAGGCTGCACGATGCCGAGCTTGCCCGTAACGTACGCCTCAAGCGGAGCATCGGGCACAGTGCGGCCGGTGTATATCGCCTGGGGAAAATCGGGTCCGCAGCCGCTGCCGGGTGTCGCCGAAACCGCGATAACCAGCATGACAAGAAAAAATCGCAGCAGGCGATTCATGGCCGCTCTCCTTGCGCAAGCAGTCGAAGCTGTCGCGCGCTCCACGGCCGCGGATTGAAAATGTACACACGCTTATCAGCAAGAGAGAGGTTGCGCGACGGTTCATCGGTTGCGATGCCCGCACTGGTAGCGCACAGCGGCTCGCGAATCGCATACGCAGAATCACCATTCAAAACATTGTGCGCTTCCCTGCCCAGGCGAAAATACATCGGTACCGCCTCATCGATCGGCAGCGCGTGAATCCAATCATCGTGCGCGCACCACGACAGCAGCGCCGTGATGGAAAGTGCCGTTGTCTGCGGCAATTGCGTCCGGATGTCGCGCAACACCGCAGTATAAAAATCGCGCTCTGACCGCGTTGCGTCAAAATCGATCTGG
>DATMOZ010000203.1:0-9652 GCA_035567995.1 Acidobacteriaceae bacterium | reverse complement strand
TTAAGTACCGGCCGGTGTGCAACGGGCATCCGCCGCGCGAGCGCCCACCCGGCAAGCAGGAGTGATGGCGCTGCAACAGCGGGCTGATTCGGAAGTTCGGCGAGCGTCGTCCACTGCACGTGCTGATCAGGTTGAGCGGCGCGGCTGATGACGCAGCAAGGAAGTTCCGGCGCATCGCCCGCACTCAGCCACGCATCCGCTAACTCGCGATAGTCGCGCCCGGGCATGTACACGACGCGCGTCGCGCCTGCCGGCTCAGCCTGTTGGCCCTCGCCCACCACGCACCGGTGTCCGGTCTGGAACTCCACGCTCGATGCGCTGCGGCGATCGGTCAACGAGCACGCAATTGCGGCCGCGGCAGCGAAAGCGGCCGTGATGCCCGGCACGACCTCAAACGGAATCTGCGCTTCGCTCAGCGCGTCCATTTCTTCCGCAGCACGGCCAAATATCAACGGATCACCGCTCTTCAACCGTACGACGCTCAAGCCGCGTCTCGCACCGTCGACCATCAGCGTGTGAATATCTACCTGCCGCATCCGGTTGGCGTCACCGCAGCGTTTTCCGACGCTCATCACGAGTGCGTGGTCACCAACCATCTCCATCACCGCGGCGGAAACAAGATCGTCGTGCAGCACGAGGTCTGCGGTAGCCAGCAGACGCACTGCCTTCAGGGTCAACAATTCGGGATCGCCCGGGCCTGCTCCTACGAGGTAAACGGTGCCCTTTTGCGCTGCTGTCATGTCAGCCACCACGATTCGGTTTGCACCTTTGGCGGGCGTGCCATCTGCCGCGAAGGGCAGCTTTCCGAGTCGCACAGATCTCGCCGCGCAAGCTTCTTCAGCAAGTTGTTACGCCATTCTCCCGCGGGGTGATCTTTGATCACCTCACGACGCAACTTGCCGAGGCGGGATAGCCAACTCCCTATGTCTTCGGGAAGAGCTGCCTGCACCTCCCTGCGAATCTGCTGTGCCAGCGCCGGACTTTCTCCCGTAGTCGAAATCGCAATCTGCAGCGGACCGCGCCGCACTACAGATGAAAAATAGAAATCGCAGAACGGCGGATCATCGACCGCGTTCGCGAGCACGCCACGCTGAGTTGCATCGCGGTAGACAGCGTGATTCACGTCAGGATCGTTCGTCGCCGCAATTGCGAGCGAGATGCCTTCCAGATCCTCTGGCCGGTACGTCTGCTTGCGCCATACGAGTCGGCCTGCAGCAGCCAAGGCTGCTATCTCAGAGTTCGCTTCAGGTGCGACGACGGTAACCTGCGCGCCGCATTCGAGCAGACTGTTGACCTTTTGCAAGCCGATCACGCCGGCGCCGACAACCAGACACGGGCGAGATTCAAGTTTCACAAATATCGGAAGCAATGGTGCCGGGTTCGTCATACTGCTCCTTTGCTGAGCTACTAAGCCCCTAACTGCGTTAATCGGCCACACCGTGCGGAACGCGTCCACTTGGTTGGTCTCTTTCCACTGCTACGACAAGTTGGCCTGCCAGCATCGCCCGAAGTTCATCGTTGCTATGGCGCGAGAAATACGAACGCAGATCTTCGTTCTCCTCGCGAGCTTCCATATAGCCGCGAAGCAGCCGCTCCAGCGCCTCCGGCACTTGTGTCGCCGGGCATCGATATCCAACGGCTCTCGCAATCGCTGCGTGGCTGCCCACGGCGCCGCCAACACAGAAGTAATATGCGTCGACCAGGCTGCCGTTGTGCTTAATCTTCTTTCCCTCGATGCCGACATCAGCGATCCAGTGCTGGCCGCAGCTATTGGGGCATCCCGTCACATGCAACTTGAGCTGCTGATCAAATTGCGGTAACCGCGTTTCCATCTCATCGACCAGCCACCGCGCAAACCCCTTCGTCTCAGTAATCGCGAGCTTGCAAAACTCGGTTCCGGTGCACGCGACTGCTCCGCGCCAAAAGGGGGAGCCGTCGACCTGGAGATCAATCTTCCCAAGCTCTGCGACCAGGCCATCGATGTTCGCCGTTGGGATGTTGATGAACAGAAGATTCTGCGCGACGGTGGTCCGCAGTTCACCGTTGCCAAAACGCTCAGCCAGCGCGGCTGCTGCCTCAAGTTGATCTCCGCTCAAGCGTCCCCGCAGCACCGAAGCGCCCACGTAATAAAGTCCAGGCTGCCGCTGCGCATGCACGCCTGAGTGATCGCGCAGGATGTCATTGGGAACGATCTCGTCCGCTGCCGGATCCAGCGGAAATGGAAGACGCGCAGCAAGTTCTATCAGGAAGCGCTCCGACGTCCATCCTTCGCGCAAGAAAAGGTGCTTCAGTCGTGCGCGATCGCGACTCTCGCGCAGGCCCTGCTGTTCGCGGAAAATCTCTGTTATCGCCTGCACGACCCGAGCGGCCTGCTCAGGACGCACAAACGCATCAAGCTTGACTGCTAGATGCGGATCCGCAGAAAGCCCGCCGCCCACTCGCACAGCAAATCCGGTCTCGCTTCCGCGCTTCACCGGAGTAAGCGCGATGTCGTTGATCTCGGGATACGTGCACCACGACGCACAGCCGGTGACTGAAATTTTGAATTTCCGCGGCAAGTTGTAGAAATCGGCGTTGCCCGCCAGTGTGCGCGACACTTCGAGTGCGATGGGCGACGCGTCCAATACCTCATCCGCCGCAATACCCGCCAGCGGGCAGCCGGTCACGTTGCGCACCACATCGCCGCAAGCACCCTTGGGAGACAGGCCAACACGCGTCAACTCATCGATAATTTGCGGTAGCGACTCAATCGTAAGCCAGTGCAGTTGGATGTTTTGTCGAACCGTAATGTCTGCGAGATTCCGCGCATATTGTTTGGTGATCCGCGCAATCGCATGCAGTTGCGTCGCGCTCAGTATGCCGTTCGGTATGCCGATGCGGAGCATGAAGTACTCCGTCACCTTGCCTTCACCACCTACGCCGCCCAGCGCACCTGCGCCATCACCCTGCGTATATATCCCCCACCACTTGAAATAAGTCCCGGCCCATTCCGGCAACACGCTGCCGCGACCCTGCGTTGCGAACTGCCGGATCTCGTCAAGCGCATTCCAGGGATTCTTCTCGCGCTTAAGACGCTCGACTTTCTGGGCCTTCGTCTCTTTCACTGGCGCTGTTGTTTCAGTCGTCATTCCTTCTCCGGAAAAAAGAAAAAGCCCCCATCGCAGTTGGCTGCGATGGGGGCTTGGGTCTTGAGCTTATTCTGAGATTATCTTCAGGTCAGAAACTCACCAAACACGCCGGCGCAGCAGCATGGAAGACAACACATGCAACACATGGCCGAACGGTTGGTAAAGCACGACATATCCGTAACCATATCCCCAGCTTCCTCGGAAGTCAATCTGGCCCCGGAAGTTTTCTCAGGGTGCCACAGCAAGACGCTACATGGCGTTGCAGTCGGCACCGGCGGTAAGACCCAGCGAATCGGAATCTCAGGAAGCACGCAACATCCTCTGTGTGCTCAATCAGTTATGCGCGTTCTCCGTCTTCCGTTCATCGACTACGAAGTGATTTATTCCGCGAACAGCTTTCCGCCGCAGATCTGGCTGTTGAACTCGGACAAATTCAGTCGCCATCTGATTTTCCACCCCGACGGCTCCGCTCTGCCGCAGGACAGCGAAGTTAGCGGCCACACGCAACTGCACTATCACGTTCAGGACTACGAGAATTGCGCCGACATCCTCCGCCACGAGAAGACTGTCTATCTGCTTTTCAACGGCTCTGGACCTGAAAGCGAAAAACGGTCTTCTCACCTCAGAGCTGATCCCCGACACGTAAGAACAAGATGTGGATACTCAGACGAACGCATGACGTCCTGCACGACTAGGGCTCGTGACCCCAACTGGTTAGAGAAAACCGTCTATATCTCGAAGGGCATTAGATGCCTTCGCCTTATCTAGCGAGTCCTCGAGAGGACAGTGGGGCGATCTTTCGGTATGCTTTCTGAAAGCCCCCCGCGCTCAAACGCTGGCGATCCTTTCGAAACCCGAGGTACATGCAGAGAATGCTCGATGCACTGGGACGCGCTGAGCCGGCCCAAAGTAACGCCCGAAAGACCCATCGTTGCCTATTATTCCTGGTCTTCACGGTCTGCGTGGTAGGTTATTCATCTGGGCAGACGAACGATAATCCGCCTATTGTTCCGCCGTACGGATCGGGACTAACACCTCAGGCAGAGAATCAGGGCGCGCAGACTCTCCCCAGTGAGGCGGGTTCTTTAGGTTCTTTACCTTCATCATCCGGCCAGCCGACGAGTGATCTGCAGCAATTGCCAGCTGGCGCGACGTTGCGCAATACACCGACGAGCACCAACAACGAGACCACACTCCTCGATCGCACCGGACTACGGTCTCAGCCTCTTCCGCCCCCAGAAGTTCCCGCTCAGCTCACTTCTTTCCAGCGTCTGGCCGCAGCTTCGACGGGCAAAATTCTGCCGGTCTTTGGCGCGACCCTGTTCTCCAATAACGTGCCAAGCACGTTTGCACCCGTCGATCACATTCCTGTCACACCGGAGTACGTGCTCGGCCCCGGCGATGAGCTGCTGATTCGCCTCTGGGGACAGGTCACGCTCGATAGCCGGTTCACGATCGACCGCTCTGGAAACGTCTACATTCCCCAGGTTGGTGCAGTGCGGGTCGCCGGATTGCCGTTCGCTCAGGTCCAGGAGTATCTGCGTTCGCGGATCGCTCGTAACTTCCGCAATTTTGACATCAACGTCAACATGGGCCAGTTGCGATCCATCCAGCTTTTCGTCGTGGGTGAAGCGCGTCATCCGGGCAGCTACACGGTCAGTTCGCTCAGCACGCTGGTAAATGCTCTGTTCGCTAGTGGCGGGCCATCACCCGCCGGCAGCATGCGTCGCATTCAGTTGAAACGCGGGGGCGCAACGATTTCGGAGTTCGACCTGTACGACCTGCTGTTGAAAGGCGACAAGTCGAAGGACGTGGCCATGCTCTCAGGCGATGTCATCTTCATCGCCCCGGTCGGCCCTGTGGTGGCCGTCGCTGGGAGCGTCGATGTGCCTGCTGTGTATGAGTTGAAGGGTGAGAGCACGGTGGGAGAAGCAATTGCTCTCGCCGGCGGACTCTCCCCACTCGCGCAAAACAAGAATCTCCGTGTCGAGCGCATCGACCAGCAAGGCTCGCGCAGTGTTCTCGATGTGCGGTTGGACGAAGCGGGACTCTCGACCACGCTGAGAAGCGGTGACATCCTGGTTGTGGATCCCATCGTGAACCGTTACAAAGATGCGGTCATCCTTCGAGGCAATATCGCGAACCCCAGTCGATATAGCTGGTCTCCCGGCATGAAGATTCACGATCTGATACCGGATAAGGACGTGCTACTAACTCGGGATTATTGGGAGCGGCACAATCGGCTTGGCATGCCGGCGTTGGATGCCACACCAGATATTCGGCAGGATGCGCCTGTGCTTGGAACCTTCCCGTCTCAGCGGCTGAATCTTTACATTCCAACCCGAGATACCGATTCCGCCATCTATGCGTCCCAAAGTCCGAGCAACCTTGCCATCGGGAACTTTTATCCGACACCGCTGGGCGCCCAGTATGCAGATGCGAATCTGATGGGGGGAGCGAACCCAAGCGACAGCGCCGCGAGTCCACAGGATTTGAATGCTGCTAATCCGTACAATCTGCCGCCGACCCGGAACCCCGCGGAAGGAACGTTATTTGCGCAGCGATCTCAGGCAGGCAGGCAACTCAGCAGCAGTTCCCTCAGCAGCGGTGTGACCCAGGCGGCCGGCAACTTCGCACCCAAGAACACGGTTGTTCTGAGCGCCCCTGACATTGATTGGGCCTACGCGGTGATCGAGCGTCTGGATAAACGGGACCTGACGACGAAGCTGCTGCCTTTTAACCTGGGCAAAGTCGTTCTTGACAATGACGAATCACAAAACTATGAGCTACAGCCCGGCGACGTCATAACGATCTTCTCCAAAGCTGATATTCGTGTACCGCAGGCACAGCAGACTAAATATGTTCGTCTGGAGGGCGAATTTATTGGATCTGGCATCTACAGCGTCGGCCCGGATGAAACGCTTCGCGAGTTAGTGACACGTGCGGGCGGCCTCAGTCCTAATGCGTATCTTTATGGTTCCGAGTTCACACGCGAATCCACCCGCGTTCTGCAGCAGCAGCGTCTGAACGAGTACGCAGATACTCTGGAGCATAGAACCAGCCTGGTTGAAGCGAATGCCGGTAATAGCGCTGCTGGTCCGCAGGATCTTGCCGCGATACAAGCGGGTGTGCAAGACGCGCGGGCAGTCGTCGCTAAACTGCGCACTCTGCGTTCGTCGGGCCGGATCGTGCTCCAATTGAAGCCTGACAGCAGCGGTGTTGCGAGTCTCCCCGACCTGCCGCTCGAGGATGGCGATCGTTTTGTCGTGCCCTCAGTGCCATCAAGCGTGGATGTGTACGGCGCTGTTTACACCCAGAACTCGTTTCTTTACGACCCCCACCGGCGTGTGGGAGACTACCTGCGCGAGGCCGGGGGAGCCAATCGGACCGCAGACACGAAGCGCGCGTACATCGTTCGCGCCGATGGCTCGATCGTTAGTCGCCAGTATTCGTCCTCGCTCTTCTCAGGGGGCTTTGACAATACGAGGATGAATCCGGGAGATGCAGTTGTTTTGCCGGAGGTCGTCTACCGACGTCCCGTTTTGCGGCAGCTGGTTGACATCTCCACGATTATCGGCCAGTTCGGACTCGGCGCTGCTGCCGTCCGCTCATTGCTTCCCTAAAACGAAGAGGACGCCCGCCACAGCGGGCGTCCTCGCAGAGGATTCGCGGGCAGATTCTCGGACGCATGTCCGGTACTATGGAGATTGTTAATGACGGAGCATGATCCGTCCCTAAGTTGCTATGGCAAATACCCTCATCGAAAATCGAGCGGACGTGACCCCAGTCGAAATGGGCCGCGACCCTATCTATGACTCGGAGCCGCACGTCGACATACTCGACGTCCTGATCGTTCTGAAACGCGAGTGGCGTAAGGTATTTCTCGTCGCGGCAGTAACCGTCATCTTGGGCATCCTCATCGCGTTTCTGTTGCGAGACACTTACAAGACAACTGCGATCATTCTGCCTCCGGCACAGGCGCAGTCAGTGCAGAGCGCTTTCCTGGGACAGTTGGGATCACTGGGTGGATTGGCCGGTGGAGCTAGTAGTCTGCTGAAGAACCCCGGAGATATGTACGTAGGCATTCTGCAGAGCCGGAGCATTGCCGATGGGGTCATCCGGCGCGAGAATCTTGCCGCGGTCTACAAAACGAAAACAGCCGTAGACACTCGCAAGAGACTGGACGCGCACACAAAGATCACGGCAGGTAAAGACAGCCTGATCACGATTGAGGTGAGCGACCATGACCCGAATCGCGCGGCCTCTATTGTGAATGCATATCTGGACGAGCTGTACCGAACCAATTCGACATTGGCTGTCACAGAGGCGGGCCAGCGCCGCATCTTCTACGACCAGGAGATAAGTAAGGAGAAGGACGCACTAGCCAAAGCGGAAGCGGATTTTGTAGTCACACAGAAGAAGACCGGCATCATTACTCTCACCGGGCAAACTGAGGCGCTTATCCGCAGCGCAACTCAACTGCGCGCCCAGATCGCTATGCGGGAGGTGGAACTGGAGACGCTCGGGTCGTACGCAACGCCGGAAAACCCGACCTTTCAGCGTTTGCAGACAGAACTCGCCGGACTTCGCCAGCAACTAGAGAAGCTGGAAAAGGCACAAGGAAAGAGCGCGACTCCCGGCGACATTCAAATACCGAGCGGCGTAGTGCCAGAGCTTGGTCTCGAATATCTGCGGAAGCTACGCGAGGTGAAGCTGCAGGAGACCTTGTTCGAGCTCCTGTTGAAGCAGGATGAAATTGCGCGACTCGATGAAGGCAAGGCAGCGCAGATCATTCAGGTGATTGATCGCGGGGCACCGCCCGATAAGAGCTCTGGGCCGCCGAGACTGTTGATCGTCGTCGGAGCGCTAATCCTCGGCTTGCTTGCGGGGTGCGGATACGTTTTGCTCCTGGAATCGTGGAGACGGATCCAACGGCAGCCAGCCCTCGCAGCCAAACTCGATCTCCTCCACCACTCCGTCGCAAAGGCGTAGGTGAAGAACCCGCCGTCGGACTTCTCCGGATTGACCCACGGCCGACACGCCAGCACGAGCCTCGGAGTAATTGTCCCTACTCTGAATGCCGCGAATGATTGGTCTGTATTCAGCGCTGCACTCCTGAAAAACGTCACGCCTGATCAAGTCCTCATCATTGACTCATCCTCGACAGATGGAACTGCAGAGTTGGCGAAAGCCAGCGGCTTCCGTGTCGAGACAATCTCCCGGTCCGATTTCAACCACGGCGCAACGCGTCAACTCGGAGTGAATTTGTTTCCGGATGCGGACATCCTCATCTTTCTGACACAGGATGCGGAGCTTGCATCGGGCGATGCGATTGCACGCTTGTGCAAAGCCTTCGATGATGAGGAAGTCGGCGCAGCATACGGACGCCAGTTGCCAAGACGAGGGGCCGGCGCAATTGAAGCTCACGCGCGCCTGTTTAACTATCCAGCTGCTTCTCAGATGAGGTCTGCGAATGGTCAAGGAACTCTCGGATTCAAGTCGTTGTTCTTTTCGAACTCTTTCGGGGCATACAGAAGAGCAGCCTTGCAAGCCGTCGGAGGCTTCCCAGAGGACGTGATCTTCGGCGAAGACACGGTCACAGTCGCGCATCTTTTGCAGCATGGTTGGAAGGTCTCTTATGTTGCCGATGCAGCCGTCCGTCACTCTCACGTTTACTCCATGTCACAGGAGTTTCGCCGCTACTTCGACATCGGCGTCCTGCATTCGCGAGAGGCCGCGACATTTGCTCCGTTCGGCAAGGCGAGCGGCGAAGGAAAGAAGTTTGTTAAGTCAGAGACGGCGTTCGTGTCGAGACGCGCCCCTCACTTGTTGCTCTCCGCCTGGCTGCGGACGGCGCTGAAGCTTTTCGGATACCGACTCGGCCGCAGAGAGCAATCGATGCCTCTGGCGCTGAAACGTCGACTCAGCATGTCTACTTCCTTCTGGAAGTGAACATCGCCGCCTACCTTCGATCTGGTATCTCATTCATTCGCTTTCGCTAGCTTCCACTTGGGACGGTATGTGATCTGCAGCCATCCGCTGACATTGTGCTGCGGACCCGCGTTGGCTGGCAGTCCGTTGATGGACGGTATGAGATAGCGCTCATATTGGCCAAACACGTTGGCCGTCCAATCTCGACCCAACGCGACGGAGCTATTCACGAAGCCGTCCGTGATAGTCGCGCCTCCGGCCAGAAAGGCCGTCCCTCCTTTAGTCTGGCGATACCCTGCTTGGACCGTCGTCCGAGCGGAGAACCAGTAAGTAGACCGAGCGTCAATCGAGCGGGCATCCCGACCGACAGCATTTCCCAGGAGAAACCCTTTATTTGTGTTCGCGTTGAGGTACTGGCCGTTCCAGAAAAAGAAGCGTCCCCCTTGATCTCCTGCGAATAGCTCTGTGGAGTTGGATTCGACACGCAGATCCAAATGCGGCAAACCTGGGAGTCTGGCAAAATATATGCCCGGCGAGATCGCAGATCGCCTCGGACTGGCCAGCGGACTCGGTTCATCGTCAGCATACGAATC